>CBFDEE010000057.1:0-10399 GCA_965603745.1 uncultured Bacteroides sp.
CCCTGAAAAAAATTATTGCAAAAATCGGCAAATATGTTAGAATAAATTGCCGTTTCAATAAGTAAAAGTAGATTAAAAAGAGAGGTAATTGTATATGTTAAACACACGCAGAAATTTTCTTAAAAAAGCCGGGCTGGGCACGGCTGTCGTGGCGGGCCTCCCGGTCCTGGCCGGATCCTGTAAAAACGAACCCGGCAGCAATGCAGCCAGTATAACTGACTGTTTTGCAAAGGGGAGTGTCATCCTGTTCCAGGGCGACTCCATTACCGATGCCGGCAGGGAAAAAAAGCGGGAACTGCCAAACCAGGGCTGGTCTTTCGGTTCAGGGTATGCCAATATCATTGCTTCCACGCTTCTTCAGGACCTGCCCGGCCATGAGCTCAGTATTTACAACCGCGGGATCAGCGGGAACAAGGTCTATCAGCTGGCCGAACGCTGGCAGAAGGATTGCCTGGACCTGCAACCGGATGTTCTGAGCATCCTGATCGGGGTGAACGACTACTGGCATTTCCGGAAGGGGAGATACGACGGTACGCCTGAAATCTATGAGAACGACTACAGGGCATTGCTGAGCCGGACAAAAAAGGAACTGCCCGGTATCAGGCTGGTAATATGTGAGCCTTTCATACTCGATAATACGAGCGCGGTGGATGAAACCTGGCTGGAACCTTTCAGCAGATACCAGGAAATTGCCGCCAAGCTGGCCGGAGAATTCCATGCCGTATGGGTGCCGTTCCAGGATGCCTTTAATAAAACCCTCAGCATCGCCCCGGCAAAATACTGGGCGGAAGACGGGGTACATCCTTCCATGGCAGGTGCACAATTAATGGCAGAAACCTGGCTACAGGCGGTCTGCAAATCCTCGTAGAAAATATTCGGCCAGGCATTCTGAGCGATCGCTGCACAACTGGAGACAGAATCGATTAGTATCCTCAGGACGCCTTATTCCTGTAATACCTGGCTTTTTCTTCATCCTCGAGGCGGGTATATATTTTGGCCAGGTAATCTGCGTACCGGGGATCGGGATACAGGCGGTACAGTTTCAGGAAGTGGTCGCGGGACCTCCTGAAATCATCATTCACCTGTTTGAATGCCTTTAGAAGGATAGCATATTGCTTGTGGGTACGGTTTTCCTTGTATGCTTTCATCTGATACTGGTACTCGTTTTCAGCTCTCCAGAAGTATGATTCGGCGAACCATCTCATCGCTGTTTCATTTTGCGGATCTTTCTTCAGGATCACCGATGCCAGCGAATCGCAAAGAGCATTGTTTTCCTGAATCGAGCTTTCCAAGAGCTCCTACGTCACAATCAAGGTTCATTACATCCTCCCTGGCTAAACTGTCCATTTCTGTCCAAAACTCCCGGGCAAGCTCGAAATTTTCACTTTCCTGGCAGGTCTGGAACAATCTTGAGCGTACGGCACCGATCTCCTTTCCCTCAGGATATTTACTCATGTAATTCTCAAGAGCTGTGATCTCTTTTGAAAGATTATCTATATGCCGGTAATTCCTGGCAAGACCCGTATACAGGTTCTCATCTGAATAAGCCTGGCTCTCAGCTTTAATGAGATATTTAAGCGATTTGCCATAATCCCCGAGTTCGAGCGCGGAAACGCCTGCCAGGGTGTAAACATTACCTGCGGCTTTCTTACCCTTTCCTTCCACCTCTGCGATTATCCCCTCGGATGTTTCAAGCGCCTTATCGTATTCCCCTTCCAGGTAAGCATGTTCACCGCTCCTGGTCATTTCCATGTATTTTCCTCCGGAACATCCTGCCAGGAACAGCAGGACCGCCCCGGTAAATATTTTTAGAATGTTATTCATGCCTTAAGCCTTGAATTCTAGGGGTATCTCCTGACCTTGCCTTTGACCAGGAAGAGCCTGTGTATATCGGCCAGACTGACCTCCACCGGATTTGCTGAATCCTGCGAAGTGGCAAGCAGGAGAGTTTCCGGATTATTGGAATTCTTGATATACCGCAATACGTTTATCCGGTCTGTGATAATGATATACGGCATATCATAGATATACGTATTCTTATCTACCAGGTCTACCAGTACAATTTCCCCCGGCTGGAAATCGGGGATCATTTCATTACCGTATACCTCGAGAGCTATGTCACATTCCATGAAGGATTCAATCCTGACAATATGGGCAGGGCGCGCATTACTGCAATTCAGCAGGTCCCTGAACTCACCCTCAACCGGACTGCCGAATGTCTTTATCATCCTGTTAAGGGTATCCGGCGGAATGTAATCCCCTGCCTTTGTTTTTGACATCATGGGCAGGTTATTGTAGCGGATCCATTCAGGATTGACCTCGGGGAAGGCCTCCAGGTATCTGTTGATGAGCTCGTCAGAAGGAGCTTCGTTTTCATAGAAAAACCTGCGCAGCTCTTCTTCTTTAACTATCAGTTTATCCGCAACCTCACTGAGCGTAATGGCATATTTCCGGTGAATATGAGAGAGCCGGTCATTGATGTTCTGGTAAGAGTCCTCTGCAATCGAGAACATCTGTCCCTGTCCCGCAATAAGCCACCTGACATTCAGCTGCGGGTACTTCGACAGTATTTTGAAAATTACATGATAGCTGGGACTGCGTTTCGGATTATTGATGATATTGGTTATGGTAGAATTATTTTTTAAACCAATCTGTTTTGAAAAAGAATTCTTATTTAATCCTAACTCATTAATCAGTAAGGAAATCCGTTCTCCGATTTCTGACATTTATGATTGTGATTTTGATATGACTGCGAGGGTTAGATGAAAAAAAATTATCATACTTTCAAAAGACAGTAAAATAGTTATATATTTGTGCCATAAAGGTACAAAATCTTCGTCCTGCAAGGTTGCAGAAACTTCGAAAGATTACGTTGTTTGACAAACTGATAAAAAGAATCCATAATAACCGAGTCAAACTTGGTTAATGGTAAAATCTGCAAAGGAGAGCTGAAGGCCGGTTCATTCCAATGTTTAATTCTTATGGTAGTGGTTTCATTTCAAACATTAATCTCAAAATGATCCGGCCTTCTCCTTTGCTTTCCTGATTCTCCCTTCAGTTTTCCTGATTCTCCCGATAGATATCCTGGTACTCCCATCAGTTTTCCTGGTACTCCCGTCAGCTTTCCTGATTTTCCATCCGGTTTTTCCGTTTGCCCGTCAGTTTTCATATGTTTCCTTCCGGATCTTCCCTCAAGTGCATTATCTTCAGGAGCAATTAATTTCATAAATTTATCGGGTGAAGCACCTTTTTCCAGGAACGTACTTATTTCTTGTTTGCTTTGCATTCAACGTAATTACTGCCAGGGGACAGGCAGTGAGCGAGGAATGGCTGAAATCGGAATATACCATTCTGCTTGCCGGGTACATCAGCTGGCCGGACGAAGACAAAATCGATACATTCCGCCTTGGTGTGTATTATTCGGAATCCATTTTTACACAGTTAAGCCTGAAATCGGAGATCCAGGTCCTGAAGGGAAAACCTTTCAGGGTTATTTATTTCAGGAAATTCCGGGATATCCGGCCCGTGGACCTGCTCTATATTGATGAGAAGAAGAATAATTCACTGAGAAAGATCTCCCAGCAATTCAGCGGACAGCCGGTTCTGCTTGTCACCGACAGCGCTAAATCCAGCGAATTCACCATGCTGAATATCCTTGGAATGAACCTGGGCGGGGATAAGCCTTTCAATCTCAATAAAACAAATATCGATAATGCCGGTTTGGTTGTATCTCCCAAGATCCTGTTTTTTGGCGGGAATGAAGATGACCTGAGGGATATTTACCGTGAACTTAAAATTGAGGAAGACAAGTTAATGGCTGAACTGGATACACTGAACAGCGAACTGGCACAAAAACAGATGGAACTGGCTGAAAGTGAAAAGAAGCTGGAGGAACGCTCTGAGGAGGTGGACAGGCTGATCCGGGAAATAGATATACAAACCGAGGCTCTAACCACTCTTTCTGACAGCGTTGACCTGAAGCAGATGGACCTGGTTGAAAAGATACGGCTGCTGGCAGACCAGGAAAAACGCGTGAAGCTCAGGGAAGAGGAGATCAACGAGTTAAATACCGACATCGCAGCAAAGGAGCAGGAGATCCTTGAACGGAGTGCTGTTATCGACAGGCAGCTTGGCGATATTGAATTGCAGCAAGCCATGATGGAAGAACAGCAGAAGATCCTCGACAGCCAGAAGATCCAGATCGAAAGGCAGAAGATGGTGCTATTGTTCTTTCTGATCCTATCGGTCCTTATTCTGGGTATGGGATTTGTTATATACAGGGCTTACCGGATTAAGAAGCGTGCCAACCGCATTCTGCGGGAGAAGAACCAGGTCATTGAAGAGCAGAAACATAATATTCTTAACCAGAAGGAAGAAATACAGGCACAGAGGGATATACTACAGGAGGTGAATGTCAAGATTGAGAGGCAGAACGAGAACATCACCGCAAGCATTTACTATGCCCTTACTATACAGCAGGCCATGCTTCCGGACATTGACGCGATAAAGAAGCTCTTCGGTGGATTCATAATTTATCTTCCCAAGGATATCGTTTCGGGTGATTTCTACTGGTTTGCTCAGCGCGGAAAAAGAAGGACAGGAGAGAAAACCTATTTTCTGGCGGTGGTGGATTGTACCGGGCACGGTGTGCCCGGAGGATTCCTGTCAATGATAGGCGCCCGCATGCTTGATGCCATTGTCAACGAGCAGAAGATAGATCAGACGGATGAGATCCTGGAACTGATGGATAAGCATATCCGTAAAGCCCTTAACCAGAATAAAACCGATAATGACGACGGGATGGATGTCTGCCTCTGCAAGGTCACGTATCAGGATGATGATGATACCAATGTTTATGTCAGTTATTCCGGTGCCAGGCGTGCTCTTTTCCTTGTGCGACAGGGTAAGGAAGTTGAAATGATCAGGGGTGACCGGCGCACCGTCGGGGGAAGGTATTTCAGTCCCATTCCCTTCTCAAAGAACGAACTGTCGCTGAAAAGAGGCGACAGGATATACCTGACAAGTGACGGATTGATGGACCAGCATTCACCAGAAAGGGAAAAATTCGGAACAAAAAGATTTATTGCCTTCCTGAATGAAAACAACTCTCTCGGTATGAATGAGCAGCACGTAAAGCTGGAAGAAGAGATGATCGGCTTCATGAAACTGGAAAAACAGCGTGATGATATAACGATAATGGGGATAAAACTGTAAATTTAGGGCAGATAACACTATTAACTCCTCTCATGGAAAACCTGTTAATACCTGTAGTCGAGGAAGAACATGACAAACCGTTCGTGAGTTTTGATGCCGGTACCGGGAAATGTGAAATTTCAGGTGAAAGCTTCCCTGAACAAACCACGGATTTCTACGGCTGCCTGATGGAATGGCTTGAGCAGTATACGGAGGAGGTAAAGGGCCCCATCGATTTTGTCTTTAACCTGTCGTATTTTAATACCAGCTCCTCAAAACGAATTCTTCACATTATGATCCTGCTCCAGGAATATATTGAAAAAGGGGGACAGGTAACGGTGCAATGGAATTACGATCCGGAGGACCTGGACCTGGAGGAAGATATTGAGGATTTGAAACTTATCTCGAAGCTGGATCTTAAAATGAATCCGGAGGGAGGCGATACAAGATACAAGAGATACAGTGAAGGCCCCTAGCAGGTCAGGGTGTACTGAACACTGCCTTCTCTCTCAGCTCATCTATTATTCCTGCAGATATCCAGTAGATGCATGGATTGCCGTTCCCGGGATTGTTATGCAGCTCTGAGAGTCCCTGGTATGACCATTGATCCGGACCGATTCCGGTCAGCCTGTCGGACATAAAAAACAAAACCTCATTATCCCTGCTCACGTAAGCCGACCATTCACGCATGGCTTCGGAATTGATTTCCGGGCCCATATTCAGGGGTTCTGACCATTGATCATTATCGGTCCGGAATACAATGTAATAATCCACACCCCCGAAGCTGTCATCCATACCCGCAGCGGGTATGATAAGATAATCTTCATCGGGTGAAATAAATGCATTAAAACGGTTTATACCGCAGTTAACCTGTTCTGGCAGGAGCTCTGGTTCCTGGAACCTGCCATTCAGCAGTCTGGACCTGTATATCATGTTCAGCTGGCTTCCTTTCCGGGCGCGGGTGAAATACAGATGTCCTTCCCTGGTCAGGGATGGGTAGAATTCGGAATCTTCAGTGTTTACCGGCTCTCCCAGGTTCATTGGCTCGCTCCATCCGGAGACGGTACGTTCTACATACCATATATCCTGGTTCCCCGCAGGTCCCCCCCCCTTGGCCATATTGGAAAGGAAAAACAGCTTATTCCCGTCCAAGCTCATAGCGGGTTCGAGGTAGAGGTTTTCCGGGTCGGAACAGAAAGGAGTGATCTCCGGTGCTGTCCACTTTCCCTCTGTCCTTTTGCATACAAGAATGCTCGAATATGAATACCCGCCAATCATCAGAGAGAAATATATCTCATTACCTTCGGGGGATATTGCAATGTCCCGCACAGACATTCCTGCGCTTACAATACCTGGTGCAAAGAACCGGGCTGAATCATCCGGTAGCCCCTGTCCCAGGTAGTCTCCCGACAGATCCGGAAATCCTGTTTCGGGTGAAGGCTTGCTTGTGCAGGCAGCCACAGCCAGCACGGCCAGGAGGAAAATAGTATAATTTTTCATAATTTTAAGGGGATTTGGTGCAATTATTCTACCCGGGCATCAATTTAGTAAATATTCTGGATTTTTATGGTACCGGATGGCAGGCTGAGATTACAGGAGGGGTTTCATGTTCTCGATCTGTGAGGGCTTAAGGATCTCGTTCTCGGTGATAAAGCCGTCTACATAGCTGGATGGTGTCTTTTCGAAGTAGTAGTTTTCCACTTCGATGCCTGCAGGGGCATCCTCCCATACTTCATCCCCGGGCTTTTTGTTTTCGATATACTCCATTTCCTGCCTTGCCGGCGGAAGGCTTGACCAGAACTTCCGGCTGTCCGCCAGCACATAGATCGGGATTCCTGCATTTTTCCCTGCCAGGCAGATATTATAGGTGCCTGCTTTATTGACAAAGTATTCACGGTGGATGGAATCGGCCCCCAGTAATATCATATTGATATTCTTCAGGTGCCGGGCAAAACCTACATCGGGAACCAGCGTCACTTCATAGCCCATGCGTCCGATCAGGGATGCCTGCATCCTTCCTTCAAGCACCGGCCTGGATTCTGTCTGGATGACCTTAACCTTTTTCCGGTTGCCTGAATACTTCCTGAAGACCTCTTTTACGGCACTGCTCTGGCTGTGGGTGAGTATCAGTTTCTGGCTCATATCGATGAATGACAGTGCAACCGAGGCCAGATTGATGCTCACGTCGGACCAAACAGCCTTGTATTCCCTTAAGAATTCCAGGAGGATCTGATCCCATTCTTCCCTGCCTTCGTTCAGTACCCTGGTTACCTGGTCATAGAAATGTACCAGCACGAACAGGGTGTTATGTATTTCACGGAGTCTGTGGACATGGTCCGTCAGGGCACTGCGGTCCTTCTGCGACTGGAGTTCGCCCTTTTCCAGCCAGTAGATGAGCAGTTCGATATACTGTTCGAGCAACTCGGCTGACCCGGAGGAATTATCCGATTCAAATTTCTTCAGGTCGGTTTTCCATTTCATACGGGAGCATTATTCAATTGCATGCAAATTAAGAATTATTTGCAAATTCAAGTAAGCCTGGTGCGGAAGCGGTGCGGATTCAGTTATTTATCCGGATCATTCATAGCGCAGCGCCTCGGCTGGATTGGTCAGGGCTGCTCGTGCAGCCTGGTACGAGACCGTAAGGAGGGCGATCAGCAGGGCTGCAAGTCCGGCTCCGGCGAAGATCCACCAGACCAGGTTTGTCCTGTATTCAAAGTTTTGCAGGAATACGTATTTCAGGACGCACCATGCGGCCGGGATGGCCAGGACACAGGAAGCCAGGACAAGGATTGTGAATTCCCTTGAAAGCAGCAGCATAACGGATCTGACCCGGGATCCCATGACCTTCCGGATCCCGATCTCATGGGTCCGCTGTTCGGCCGTAAAGGAAGCCAGCCCGAAGAGTCCCAGGCAGGCGATGATGATGGCCAGGATTGTGAAATATTTTAGCAGGTTGCCCAGACGTTCTTCCGAGCGGTACTGCCGGTCAAGGGATTCGTCAACAAAGGTATAATCGAAGGGGTAGTCCGGAATGACTTCGTTCCATGTTTTCTCGATGTCCTTCATGATACCGGGGACGTCACCCGGGGCAATTCGCACGACCATATGGCTCAGCCATTCCACCGGTGCTGTAATCAGTACCAGGGGTTCTATTTTTGTCCTGACCGAATGGTAGTGCCAGTCCCTCATGACTCCCACCACCCTTCCATGGATATTCCAGAATGAAAACCGGTGTCCCACGGGGTCCTCAACTCCCATTATCCTGGCAACTTCCTGGTTGATCAGGAAGTTGGCAGTTGTATCCTGGAACATATCGGAGGGATGGTCCTTTGAGAACGGCCTGCCTCCGGCCATCTCAATATCCATGGTCTCAATGAAGTCGAAATCTACGGGATTGTAACCGAAAAGGACCTCGAGTTCAGGATCCATACCTTCCCAGTCGACACCCCCCGAATTGCTCCCGATATGGTGGGGCTGGTGCCCGCTGGCTGTAACATAGAGCACATTCGGATCCTTCAGCAGTTCCTGTTTCAGGGTGTAATAACTGTCCTTCATGTCTCCCCGCATGTAAACATAGAAAAGATTCTCCCGGTCATAGCCCAGGTCCTTGCTTTTCATATAATTCAGCTGCCTGTAGACCACGGCGGTCCCGATGATAAGGAAGACAGATAAGGTGAACTGTACGACCACGAGGATTTTTCGCATCCGCCCGCTCTTCATCCCGGAACTGAGGTCACCCTTCAGCACCCGAATGGGACGGAAGGCGGAAAGGTAGAGTGCGGGATAGATGCCGGATATGAATCCCGCGACAATCGTCACAAGTAGCATGGAAATGATAAAGCGTATGCTGAGCAGGCTGCTGAAATTCAGTTCCTTGCCGGCGATCGTGTTGAAGACAGGAAGGATGGAAGAAACAATGACCAGTGCAAAGAAGAGGCTGATGAATGCCAGCAGAAGAGACTCCCCGAAGAACTGTGTGATGATAGCTCCCCGGTTTGCCCCGGCGGTTTTTCTGAGCCCGATCTCCCTTGCCCGGTTTGCGGAACGCGCCGTGGAGAGGTTCATGAAGTTGATGCTGGCGATCAGCAGCACAAACAGGGCTATGGCTGAAAAGATGTAGACAAATACAATGGCTCCCGGATCATGGCCATATCCGAAGTAGGCATGCAGATGGATACCTGTAAAGGGTGCTACCAGGAACTCGGTGGTGGTCCCTTCATTATGCTGCTTTACAACACGGGTGAGTTTAGCGTTGACGGTATCCGAAACCGCGTTCTCATGAAGCATTACGTAGGTGCGGATTGAATTACTTCCCCAGTTATCCTGGTACTGGCCTGTTTCATTCATGTAGCTGAAAGGGACCAGTATATCAAATCCTATGATGCTGTTCTTCGGGAGTGAGGCCAGGACCCCGGTTACGGTGAACTCATACTGGTTATTTACGGTCAGTACTTTCCCGACAGGGTTTTCATCCCCGAAATATTTTTCTGCCGTCTCTTCTGTGAGCACGGCGGACCAGGGCCCGGCCAGTACTGTGGATGGATCTCCCATGAGAAGGGGATATGTGAACATGTTGAAAAATGTACTGTCTACGGCCACACATCCGCCTTCATAGAAGGACATTTCACCATAGGAAAAGAGCATTCCGCTGGGCCACTGGTAGCGGCAGGCTTCCACGATCTCGGGGATCTCTTCCTTCCAGACCGGCCCGCTCGGATAGGGTGTTACATTGACATGATACACTTCGCCGGAGTAAAACTGGTTCTCCTCAACCCGGTAAAGGTGTTCTGCATGCTCATGGAAACGGTCAAAGCTCAGTTCATCCTGCACCCAGAGCAGGATCAGCAGGGCACAGGCAAGCCCGAATGCGAGTCCAAGAATATTGATCAATGAAAATCCCTTCTGCCTGAAGATGGTCCGGATGGCAGTAATCAGGTAATTGCGAAACATAGGTTTGAGGATTTGGTGAAGCTTAAGATAATGACGACTGAAATTACAAAATGTTGCGCTGAAACTGTATCATATCAGCAGTTAATTCGTTCTATATAGGAGAAGGACTCATTCCGGATCATAAACGGTGTGATTTTTGAGTGGTGATATTGGAGCATTTTAAGAGTAGAATTTTAGTTGCCTGAACCAAAAGTCTTCGTATGAAGAAAAAACTTCCTGCGGATTCGGAGATCCTGCAGTACCTTTACGATGA
>CBFDEE010000058.1:0-10390 GCA_965603745.1 uncultured Bacteroides sp.
CCAAGAGAAAAAGCCCGCCCGAAGAAAAACAGTTCCCGGCCGACAGCTTCGTATATCATTATGTGCAGGCGGGTGAAACCCTGTACAGCATTTCTGTAAAGTACGATGTGAGCATCGAGGAGATTAAGGAGATCAACCCGGAGCTGCGCTGGGGTGAGTTAAAATACGATGAGTACATAAAAATACCCAGGCCTTCCGGCGATCCGCTTGCCGGGATGACAGCCGGGGAAACAGCCGCTCGGGACAGCCTGGGTCCGGATATGGACAGCCTTGATGTGAGGGTGGACGGCCCTGCAGTTGACAGTTTCATGACTGGCGTTGATACCATGCATGCAGCAAGGGATACGATTGGCATACCCTTCTGGTCAAGACTGCGGATGAGGCGCATCCGGCCGGAACCGCTTGAAGGCCCCATAAGGGTAGCCATGCTGCTTCCCCTGCATCTTCACTGGGATGAGGTGAGCGATACTCTTGAATTACTGGATGAAGAAGGAAATCCCATCCCCATGGATGAGGTAGTTAAGGACGAGGACGAAGATATTATTAATCCAAGGATCATTGGGTACCTGGAATTTTACGAAGGGGCTTTGCTTGCTCTTGATTCGCTTAGAAGGAACGGATACGAAACCACCCTCTATACATTCGATACCGAGCGTGACCGGGGAAGGACCCGGGAGATCCTCAGCAAGCCGGAGATGAGGGATATGGACCTGATCATCGGGCCGGTCAATTACTGGAACATTGAGATCGTTTCCGAATTTGCCAGGAGGCATGAAATTCCCATGGTTTCCCCATTCTCCTCCGGCAGGGAAATCGTCTATTATAATCCCTGGGTATTTCAGCTGACACCGACATACGAAGTGGAATTCAGGGCCTGGGCGGACTACCTGTCCGACTATTACAATAAAACCATGATCCTTGTGCACAGCGGCGATACGAATGATTACGAGAGGATCCGCTTCCTCAAGAGAGAATTATTCAGGAGGATTGCACGGAAAGCAGACCTGGAAGACCTTATTTTCAAGGAGGTGATAATGAACGACAGTGTTTTTGTTGACATGTCAAATGTTCTGAACCGGGAACAGGAGAACCTCGTCATCATACCCTCCGACAATGAAGCCTACGTGAGCAATGTGGTCAGTCCCCTGTTCTACCAGCTGGATAATTACGACATCCATGTTACCGGGATGCCCCAGTGGAACAGGTTCCGCAACATCGACCTGATCTACTTTCATAACCTGAACATCAGTTACTACACTTCCTTTTACATGGATTTTGAGAAACCGGAACTGGAGGAATTTATTGAAAGGTTTTACAGGATCTACCGCACCGAGCCATACCGGGTTAGCCCCCGCGGCTACAACCTCAGTGTCTACGGTTTTGACCTGGTGAACACCTTTGTGAGTGCCATTGGTGAATACGGGCATAACCTGATCTATTTCGGGGAAGAAATGGAAAACAATCCCTTACTCGGGCCTTACAGGTTCAGGAGGATAAGTGATTTCGGTGGACACGTGAATAACTTCATCAGCATTGTAAGATTCACACCCGACCTGAACATCCATAAGGTGGAACTGGATACCCGTCCGGAACAAAACTTCCGTTACCAGCGCAGATCCCGCAGGGAGCGTGAGGATTGGTAATACGGGGCACCCTGGTCAGGATCCGGTTTTCCTCATTCATAGCGCAGGGAGTCGATGGGATTCGATGTTGCGGCACGAATGGTCTGGATGTTCACAGTGATCAGGGCCAGTAAGAGTGCGGCAAATCCGGCAAGGGCAAATACCCAGGCAATCCTCCAGGACATATCGGTCTGATATTCAAAATTCTGCAGCCACTGCCTCATGGTAAACCAGGCCAGTGGCCAGGCCAGCAGGTTTGCCAGCAGAACCGGTTTGGCAAAATCCTTTGACAGAATTATGCTGATTTTACTTACGGTGGATCCCATTGCCTTCCGGATCCCTATCTCCTTTGTCCGCTGTTCGGAAATGAAGGAAGCCAGGCCGTACAATCCCAGGGCAGCAATAAACAAGGCAAACAGTGTGAAGTAGATGAAGATCTTGCCGATCTTGTCTTCGAATTGATAGAATTCTTCGATGCTCTCATCCAGGTAAATATAGTCGAAGGGGATCTCCGGATTGATCTCCTTCCAGGCCAGCTCAAGTTCTGCAAGAACGGTCCGGGGATCCTCCCCCCGGATCCTTGCCAGGATGAACCGGGGATCACTCCTGAGGAATCTAAGCATGACGGGATTGATCCTGGAGTGGAGGGACTGGTTGTGAAAATCTCCGACAACACCGACTACCATGTACTGAACAGAATCTGTGCGGTCCGATTCGATGGTCCGCCCGATGGGATCGTCAACCCAGTCCAGTTGCCTCGCCAGGGTCTCATTGATCAGTACGGACGTACTGTCGGAGGGGAACTCCTCAGAAATATTCCTCCCTTCAACGATTGCCATCCTGGCTGTTTTATGCACGAAATCCGGATCGATGTCAAATCCGTAAAGCAGCCAGGGATCCTCATCACCATACCCTTCCGGGAAATACCCGGTACCGCTGAGGGTGCCTCCCGGATATCCGTTAGTCAGGCTGACCCCGGTAACATCCGGGTTTTTAAGGAACTCGTTTTTAATTAAGGCGCCCTTTCTCCGGCTTTCTGCATTTCTGAGTGTAAAAACGATCACGTTTTCCCTGTCAAATCCAAGATTCTTGTTTTTTATATAATCCAGCTGCCGGTAGATGATCACGGTTCCGATAATCAATGCAATGGATATGGTAAACTGCACAAAAACCAGGATGTTCCTCAACAGGCTGTTTGACGATCCGGCCCTGATCCTTCCCTGGAGTACACGTATGGGATTGAAGGCGGAAAGATAAAATGCCGGGTAGGAACCGGCAAATATGCCAACGACCAGGGCAAGCAGGATGAATCCCAGGGTCATCTGCCAGTCCAGGATATACTGCATATCCAGTTCCTTTCCCGTTATGTTGTTGAAGGTGGGCAGTATCATTTCGATCAGGAAAAAGGTTATGAACAGGGATATCAGGCTGATAATAACAGACTCTCCGATAAACTGGGTAATGAGGTTCCTTTTTTCCGCACCGGCGACTTTTCTTATCCCGACTTCGCGTGCACGGTTAGCGGATTTGGCAGTTGACAGGTTCATGAAATTAATACTGGCCAGGAGGAGTATAAACAGGGTTATGGCCATCAGAAGGTAGATGTAGTTAATGTCGGAGTTGGCACCTATTTCTGCCATCAGGTTCGAATGAAGATGGATGCTGGTCAGGGGCTGCAGGTATGGATCGAAGCGCATGCTTGATTCCGTGATCTCTTCAGCGAAGTAACGTGGAAGGAATTCCGGCAGTTTCGCTTCCATGGAATCCAGGCTTGCATTCTCTTCAAGCATTATGTAGGTCCACAATGACAGGTTGCCCCAGGCATCTGCATATCCCTCGAAAGCCATCTCCACCCGGGTCGCGAATGATATAAGGGCATTGAATATAAAATGCGAATTATCCGGATAGTCCCTGCATACTCCGGTAACCGTCAGGTCATACTGGTCATTGAATCGAAGTACCTGTCCCACAGGATATTCCTCTCCAAAGTATTTGCGTGCCGTGGACTCGGAAAGAACAATGGAGCGTGAGCGTGAGAGGGCTGTCTGTGGATCTCCGCTGATGAGCGGTATGCTGAATATGCCGAAAACCGAAGAATCGGCATACAATACATCCTCCTCGTAGAACTTATTTTCTCCGACGGCAAACAGGGAGGATCCTGCCTGGTCGAAGCGGGTGAAATCGGCGATCTCCGGGTAATCGTTTTTTAATGCGGGACCAAATGGCGGTGAAGAAACGGCAACGTTCAGCGGCTGGCCTGAGATCTCACCGTCGATAGCGACCCTGTAAATGTGCTCCGAATTATCGTGAAACCGGTCGTAACCCAGTTCGTGTACGATGTACAGGATAATCAGGGCGGAAACGGTCAACCCGATGGTCAGTCCCAGAATATTAATAACAGCGAAACCCTTCTGCCTGAGAAGGTTCCTGATGGCAACGGTAATGTAATTCCTGAGCATGGATGCAATTATTCAGGGCTTATTGTCCTTTCGGAACGCAGGAACGCCTTTCGTCATGCTTCGAGATGAATTTCAGGACAGTTTCAGGATCGGTAGAGGCGGATACTGCCTTGTCCCTGTAAATAAGTCTGCCGTTTACATCTATAACGAAAGTCCACCTGGAGCTAGTTACTCCACGGGCAAGCTGAAGGGTTTGCCCTTCAATCTCCCTTTCAATCGAACCTCCCTCACTGGTCGGAACGCCGAATATCTCAGCGATTTTGCCCTCAGGATCCGATAGCAGGGTAAATTTCAGCTGGTGATGCTCCTTGAATTTGCCCAGGTTCCCGTACTCATCCCCGCTGATTCCCACGATGGATGCCTTAAGCAATTTGAATTGGGTATCATGGTCGCGATAGGAGCAGGCCTGTTTTGTGCATCCGCCGGTGAAAGCGGCAGGATAGAAATAGACGATGATGTAGTCGGACCTTTGTTCGGAGAGTGTCCAGGTTTTCCCGTTTTCATCCTGTGCGGAGAAATCGGGGACCTTCTCACCGGTTTCCAGCGGATCCGAAGCTGACAATGTGAAAGCGATACTTATCAGTGCAATCAGGGTGGCTGTTTTTTTCATCTGAGCAGATTTTTACTGCATTACTCCAGCAGCATGGATTGTACATTGGAGAGATCCCCGTCGGTTTCAACCGGATGCAGACCGAGCAGGTGTGCGATAAGGGAGTAGATGTCGGTATTGCTGAAGCGGGGATGCCTGAATCCGGATTTGAATGCGGGACCGCTGGCATAGAATATGGCATGCATGTCGGTATTGGAATTGTCATAGCCGTGTGCCCCGTGCGAATCCACATCGGCCTCTTCCATCCAGCCAGTGCTCCAGGCCGAGTCCGCCACGAAGACAAAATCCAGGGTCCGGAGGTTACTGCCGTAAACCAGGCGGTCGGGAACCCCTCCCGATGGCCAGGCACTGACATGGGGGATCTTATCCAGGTAAAATAAGATTGAATCATAAAATCCATCCCGGGCCTGAACAAGGTAATTGGGATTATGGCCCTGAATAACGGATACCCAGGATGTATCAAGGTAATCAGCAAGGTCAACATACCGGTCCGGACTTACTGTACCCATGCCATGGTCGGAAGTGACGATCAGGTTCACCTGCGCTGCAATATCCAGGCCTGAGATCTTGTTTAGCAGGTCTCCCACCAGGCTGTCCAGGTAGCTAATGGTCTCTCCGAGTTCAGGATTGTCCGGTCCCAGACTATGTCCCTTGCTGTCAGGCTCATGCATATAAAAGGTGATCAGCCGGGGGCGTTCTGCCGGAGGCAGCTGCAGCCATGCTATTACCGAGTCAATGCGTGCTTCAAAGGGGAAATCGTAATCGTAAAGTTTCCATATGGAAGAATACATACCCCCGGAAGGCGCTTCAGATCCGACCCAGAAGTAACTGGCTGACTTCATTCCCTGCTTCTCGGCTGTGACCCATATTGGTTCCCCGCCGTAAAAAGACCCGTCTGCCACGCTTTCCCTGTTCCCGATTCTGTAATACCTGGCTGTGCCGGGATCGTAAAAACTGTTCTGGACAATGCCATGATGATCGGGGTGCAGTCCGGTTACAATGCTGTAGTGGTTGGGAAAAGTTTTGGTCGGGAAACAGGGGATCAGTCCATCTGCCCTTACACCGGCATTCTCAAGCCTGTCAAAGTTGGGTGTCTCGAACTTATCCGTATAGTCCCATCTGAATCCGTCAAGCGAAAGCATGACCACGTAGGCATCCGGTTTTACAATGCTGTTCTGGCAGGATGCCAGGAGTATGGTAAAAGTCAGCAGAGTGAGGAAACGTGTTATTTTCATATTCCGAAATATACTAATTCCTGATCAGACTTCCTTCAGTGATTTGAAGCCGTTGCCCAGGATTTCCTTGGCGTCCATTACGGTCAGGAAGGCGTCTTCATCGATTTCCCTGATATGGTTCTCAAGCATGACCAGCTCCCGCCGGTTGACATTCGTGAATAAAACAGGCCTGTCCTTATCCTCATATAGCCCGGTCCCGTGCAGGAGCGTCCCTCCCCGGTTCAGGTTCTCAATGATGATCTTCTGTATCTCCCTGTACTTATCCGAGATAATGAATACTGACTTGTCATAATTCGCCCCGATCAGGGTGGCATCGATCACCTTGCCGGTAATGAAAATAACCAGCCAGGAGTATAGGGGGATCTTCCAGTCCCCGAAGGCAACCAGTCCCAGCAGAACAATCACCGAATCCACGTAGATCAGAAGCTGGCCGAGGGGAAGTCTGGTGTACTTTGAAATGATCATCGCCACGATATCGGATCCCCCGCTGGTTGCCTTTGAACGGAATATCAGTCCCAGTCCGAACCCGATCATCACCCCTCCGAAAATACAGGACAGCAGGATATCGTCCTCCACCAGTGGACGGTTGCCCCAGACCAGGGTCTGCAGATCTATGAATCCGGCTGTCAGGAAAAAACCAAGGATGGTCTTTACCCCGAACCGGGGACCAAGGATTTTGATCCCTATGATCGTAAGGGGAATGTTCATGATCAGTCCCATAACACCGACCGGGAGTCCCCCGGGAGCAAAACGGAATATACCTTCCGTAAGGTAATGTATCACAATGCTTATACCGTAAACGCCTCCGGGCACGATGCGGTGGGGGGTAATGAAAAACACATAGCCGGCTGCCATAATAAACGAGCCGGCAAGTATGAGTATCCAGTTGATAAACCAGGTACGGGAAAAAAGTTTGTCTTTACGCAGGAATCCCATGACAATAGTGTATTAAATTGTTATTCAAATACTTATAAATAGTTGTAAAAAATGCGAAAAGCTGCCTTTGAAAGGACCGGCAAATTTAGAAATTTTTAGTTAATATTACAGGTACACGAATCATTAAATAATGGTTAAATCCAGGAAAAAAGGATTCGGGACGCTGCCGGTTTTCCTGACGGCCATTTCAACCATTCTGGGGGCCATCCTGTTCCTGCGTTTCGGGTATGCCGTCGGGACCCTCGGTTTCTGGGGTGTTATACTCATTATCGTTCTCGGCCATACAGTCACTATCCCTACGGCACTCGCACTCTCCGAACTGGCAACCAACCGCCGCGTCGAAGGCGGGGGGGAATACTTTATCATCTCGCGGTCCTTCGGGCTGAACATAGGGGCCACCATCGGTATCTCCCTTTTCCTCTCACAGGCCATCAGCGTTGCATTCTATGTAATCGCATTTACCGAGGCCTTCGAACCTGTTTTCAACTGGCTTCTTGATAAACACAATATCAACCTTCCCAGGCAGGCGGTAAGCCTGCCGGCCATGGGCATTCTCACCTTAATGATCATAAAGAGAGGCGCTGGTTCAGGGGTGAGGGCACTCTATGTCGTTGTCGGTATTCTCTTCGTCGCCCTTGCCTGTTTTTTCATTGGAACCACCGGCTATGAAGCTCCCGTGAAGATCCTTAATATCGGGGGAGGGGACTACGATTTCTCGGGTTTTTTCATCGTCTTTGCCATAATATTTCCAGCATTTACAGGGATGACCGCAGGGGTTGGATTGTCGGGCGATCTCAGGAAACCGGGAAGATCCATTCCACTGGGTACCACCCTGGCGACCGTTTCCGGTGCCATCATTTATGTTTTTATTGCATGGAAGCTATATAATTCGGCCTCACCGGAAGACCTTGTTGGAGAGCAGTTGATCATGAGCAAGATAGCCCTGTACGGGGGAATTGTAATCCCCCTGGGACTCGCGGCCTCTACCATTTCGTCGGCGATCGGTTCCGTGATGGTAGCACCCCGGACCCTTCAGGCCCTGGGAAACGACCGATCATTTCCCCTGCAATTGTTTAACCGGTGGCTTGCCCGGGGGAAAGGGGAGATGAAAGAGCCTGTAAATGCTTCCATATTAACCTGTCTCATAGCCTTTGTTTTTGTGGCGCTGGGGAACGTCAACGCTGTTGCCATCATTATATCCATGTTTTTCATGGTGACCTATGGCGCCCTGTGCCTGATCTCATTTTTATTCCATTTTGGTGCAGATCCTTCCTACCGCCCGGTATTCCGGTCCCGCTGGTATATTTCACTGGCTGGATTCGGGATGAGCCTGTGGCTTATGTTTAAAATATCAACACCCTATGCTCTGCTGGCAAATGCTGCACTGGTCCTCCTGTATCTGGCCATGAGTTATTTTCATAAGGAGCGCAGGGGACTGCAGGCTATTTTCAGCAATGCGATATTCCAGTTAAGCAGGAATATCCAGATATATCTGCAGAAAAGAAGGTTTGCGGTAAGCAAGGTCAACTGGAGGCCATCGACCATATGCATATCGGATTCCACTTTTGAACGCCAGAATGCGCTCCGGCTGCTGAACTGGATCTCCTACCGGTATGGTTTCGGTACTTACATCCACTTCATCAATGATTATTTCTCAAAGAACACCCGGGATGCCAGCCTCGGTGCAATGGAAAAACTCCTGGCAATGACCAGTGATAAACGGAATCATATTTATGTGGATACCATTATCTCTCCGTCCTATACCTCTGCTATTGCCCAGGTAGTACAGATCCCCGGGATTTCAGGCATGGAGAATAACGGGATGCTGCTGGAATTCGACAAAAAGAACCCGGAAAACCTGAAGCAGATCATTGAGAATTTTTCCCTGATGGTAGCTGCGCATTACGACGTTGGAATACTCGGAAGTTCACCGAGGGAGTTTAATGCTAAAGGCGGTATTCATGTGTGGATCAGACACATAGACTTTTATAATGCCAACCTCATGATCCTGCTGGGATACATTATCAGCTCGCATCCGGATCTGCGGAGATCCCGGATTAAGATATTCGAAGTCAGCATTGAAGAAGATGCAGATATCACGCGGCAGAAACTCCTCGAATTGATCCAGGCGGGCCGTCTGCCTATATCGGAAAGGAACATCGAGATCCTGCAATCCGGGGACGGGACCGATATAAAGGCATTGGTCAACGAGTATTCAGCTGACGCAGCCCTGTGCATTATAGGTTTCCACTCGGAGCAGCTCCGCCATGACGGTGAAAAAGTTTTCTTTGGTTATGAGAACACGGGCGATACCCTGTTTGTTAGTGCCAGGGAGCTCCAGAAACTGTCCTGAGTACAAGCGGACGGAAAATCGATACCGGGATCTGCTGTGGAAGATCGATACCGGGCCTCCTGCGGAAAATAGACGGACGGGTGGATCTGCGGGTCAGGGCTTATTCCCCCACCTCGGAAACATCCGGGCGGAGCCAGCGGAACCTCCGGGTGCTGTTATCCCCGATGTGCAGTCCCAGCATAAGTTCGTGAGAACCACCGCCATAGGTCTGGATGGCCCCCATGCTGGCGTCGTAGGCATATGCCATGAAAAATTCCTGGACGCTGAAGCCCGCCATGAAGGCAAGGGTTTTGTTTGTCCGGTAGGTAAGTCCCAGCCAGTAGTTCTTCTGGTAGAATACCCTTGTTGTCAGGTCGAGTTCAGCCCTGTCTATCGTTGCCCTGGCGAGGAAGGACGGTTCCAGGAAAACCTGTTTGGAGACCGCGAATTTGTATCCGCCGATCAGGTGGAAATGCCTCAGTGCCTGGTAATTCTCGAACTTGTTTGCTCCCAGTTTAATGGAGGATCCGAAAAGTTCCGTTATGGAAAGTCCCGAGTAAAATCCATACCCGGAAAAGTAGACCCCTGCATTGGCATCCGGTACGAAAAAACTCTTTTTATTACTTGTCAGGAGGGGATCGCCGGGATCCAGTACCAGGGCGTCATCATCGTCGATCTTAAACTGGTACCCGGTGAATGAAAGACCGAATGAAAGCTGGTATTTCCCGTCGAAATTTATGTGGTATCCGTAAGTCGCCTGCATCCCGGTCCGGCTGATGATACCGTTCCTGTCATTGAATATATAACCTCCCAGCCCGATGTTCTTTGTCCTGCTGGCTTTGGCCGGATCTTTCTGGACTTTGAGGCGTTTCAGGATATGAACATCCTCAAGCAGGCGGGATTGTGCGCTGAATACGAAACTCCGGGGGGCATTCTCGAACCCGGTATACATCTGGCGTGCCGTGAAATTGATGTTGGTGTATCCCGTAGCACCGGCAAGTGCAGGATTTATTATGTACTTATTCACAGAATAAAGGCTGATCAGCGGATTCTGCTGGGCCAGTCCACAAAAAGGCAGCGCAGTCATGAGCAGGATCGATATGCAGATTATTCGGTTTCTCATTTTACGATCGTGATGTTTCCAACCAGTGCCGGGCTCCCGTTGCCCAGGTTTATTACGTAATGGTATGATGCCA
>CBFDEE010000059.1:0-10284 GCA_965603745.1 uncultured Bacteroides sp.
GGATGGTTCAGACATTCTGACGGGGCAGAAAACTGCAATTTAGTAACAATACTAATTCGTAAAAATTTAATTTTGCAGGATTGATCAAGTAATCCCATATGGAAACAATGGAATTCATCAAGTTTCTCCAGGCATGTATCACGCCCGTTGCCCTGATCTCCGGGGTGGGACTTTTATTGCTAACAATAACAAACCGGCTGGGCCGGACTATTGACCGGACCAGGCACCTGGTGGCCGAACTGAACAGCGGTGAGGTGAAAAGGCGCCAGGTAATTGAAACTGAAATTAAGATCCTTTACAAACGCAGCCGGTACCTGAGATTGCGGCCATGGTAATCAGCGTGATCTCCAGCAGCCTGATCATCCCCAACCTTTTTATTATGACCCTGCTCACGGCTGATCTCCGGCTCATCGGCTACCCGCTTTTCGTGGTATCGATCCTTTCCATCCTCGTTTCCTCGATTTATTTCTTCATTGATGTGAGGCTCTCCCTGCATGCCCTGAAACTGGAAGCCAGGGAATATTTAGGATAGAAGGTGCTTTGCGCCGGAAAGGGAGCGTATTATCAATTATCTGTACACTGTGTGACCAGGGACCTGAATTCCTGCCAGGGATCCTTACCCGCCGCATTCTGGGTCTGTTTCATGAGGATCCCGATGATCTGTTTCTCCGGATCAGCAAAATATTGGGTATTGAAGTAGCCTCCCCAGCTGAAGGTCCCGCAACTACCTCTGCCACCTTCCGACTGACCTTGCTCAGTGAGTACTTCAAAAGCAAGGCCATAGTATGCATCCGGACCATCGCATACATTCGGGAAATGGTTGTACATAATGGTATCTATCGTGGCCGGCTGCAATATCCTTGCACCGTTCCATTCTCCATCGTTCAGGTACATCTGGAGAAATATTGCATAATCCATGGGGGTACTGGAAAGGCCTGCTCCTCCTGAAAAAAAGTTCCTGTCTTTATATTTCGGGTATTCCGGGTCATAGAATGTTACCGGGAAGGGTACCCATTCACCGTTTTCCATAAACTGGACGGTTACGAGCCGTGAATGCAGTTTTTCCGGCAGTATGAACCAGGTGTCTTCCATACCCAGCGGGTCGAATAGCCTGGTCCTCAGGAATTCGTTGAAGGGAATTCCCGATATGACTTCGATAAAATAGCCCAGGACATCCTGTCCCATGCTGTAGGTAAATTTTTCACCCGGATCGTGGTGCAGGGGAAGGACTGCCAGCTTTTTTACAAATTCGCCGGTGCTGGCTGAACTTCCGGTGAAGAGGTCTTCCACACCTGCTTTCTGATGGATCATTTTAATCCGCTCATCCACGTCTATCATGCCGTACCCGACACCTGATGTATGGGTCAGAAGGTGGCGTATGGTGACCGGACGTTTTGCCGGGATGGTGGTGTACGTCGTATCCCCGGGGTTGAAACTGTCCAGTACCCCTGCATTCTTGAATTCGGGAATATATTTTGAGATGGGATCGTCCAGGCTGAACCTGCCTTCCTCCCAGAGCATCATTACCGCTGTGGCCGTAATGGCCTTGCTCTGGGATGCGATCCGGAATATATCGTTACGATGCAGGGTCCGGTTTTCCTGGTTGTCCGCCATCCCGAATGCCTTGTAATATACCACCTTTCCTTTGCGTGCAACCAGGGCAACAAGACCCGGTAGATCACCTTCTTCTATAGCTGAATATAGTATCGTGTCAATCCTTGCCAGGTATTCGGACGAAACGCCGACGCTTTCCGGCGAAACCTCCGGCAAGGTGGATTTATTGCTGGTATCCGGCTGTGAACAGGCAGCCAGTACAGCTGCCAGGATGAATGTGAAAAAACGGATTGTTCTCATGAAATTATGGGATTAGGGGATGATTGCTGTAAATCTACTGAAAAATAATGCATCAATGTCTGTTATTTGTAATTAACCACGTCCCGGACCGGGTTTCTTGGTGAAGCAGAGCTTACTGCGTCAACGCTGCTGTCCAGTGTACCGATCCTCAGAACCGAGATCGCACGATACCCTTGCGGTATCTCCAGTTTCTCCTTCAGATTTTCATTGACGTTTCTCACAGGTCCGGTATAAATATGTGAGCCAAGCCCGAGTCCCTGGGCTGCAAGGTACATGTTTTCGGTGGCCAGGGCACAATCAAAAGCCACACTGGCTGCTCTCTCCATGTCATCCGGACCGGACACGACGATCAGGACATTCCCTAAGTTGACATCATGGATAATGTTCTGTAGAAGTGCCATGTCCTTCACTACGGTAAATCTCCAGGGTTGTTTATTTCGGGCACTCGGGGCTTTTATGCCACATTCAATAATCTGCTGTATTTCATCGTCTGATACGGGCTTGTCGGATAAAGCCCGTGCCGTATAACTTGACAGGATCAGGTCAACCACATTATTACTGCCTGTCTGGCTGCTTACGGATACAGTTGCAATAAAAAGCACTATGCATACTGTAAATAGGGATTTTGTGTTCATGTTCTTCTCGATTTAATGATTATTGGAGTAAGGAGTTATCCGTCTGAAGTTTGATCTGTAATATGGATTATATGTACGGGTCTTAACCATGCAGGTAATGAATTTGAATCTTTGAAAATAAAAAACCCTGCACTTTCGTGCAAGGTTTTTATTTCAGTCGGGGTGCGCAGATTCGAACTGCGGACCCCGCGCCCCCCAGACGCGTACTCTAACCTGGCTGAGCTACACCCCGATGAAAGCATGGGTTTGGGTGTGGGAGTGGGTGTGCACCCTGTTCGGGTGTGGGGGATTTGGGTGTGCAAATATATGAAATCTGTGTGAATTATTAAAGACCTTTCTCGCTCAGGTAGCGTTCGGCGTCGATGGCGGCTATGCAGCCGGATCCGGCGGCTGTAACTGCCTGGCGGTAATGTGAATCCTGAACATCTCCGCAGGCGAAGACACCTTCGAGATTGGTTTTGGAAGTCCCAGGAATGGTTTTTATGTACCCCACATCGTCGGTATCCAGGGATTCAGCAAAAATATCCGAATTGGGTTTGTGCCCGATGGCAAGGAAAAAACCCTGTACTTCGATTTTATAATCTTCGCCGGTTTTTTTATTGTGGACGATCACCCCGTTGACATTCTGGTCCCCGACCACCTCTTTCGGAAGATGCTCGTGAAGAATTTCGATGTTTTCGGTATTCCTGACCCTGTCAGCCATAATATTTGACGCACGGAAAACATCCCTGCGCACGATCATGTAAACCTTGTTGCAAAGGCCGGCAAGGTAGAGGGCTTCTTCGCATGCTGAATCTCCTCCGCCGACGACGGCTACGTCCTGGCCTTTGTAAAAGAATCCGTCGCAGGTTGCACAGGCCGAAACTCCGTGCCCCATGAATTTCTGCTCCGATTCCAGTCCCATGTACCGGGCGCTCGCACCGGTGGCAATGATCAGTGTATCGGCTTCAATAATGTGTTTATCATCGATGGTGATCCTGTAGGGTTGTTTCGACAGGTCAGCTGCCGTGGCTATTCCCCAGCGGGTTTCCGTACCGAATCGTTCGGCCTGCTTTTTCAGTTCTTCCATCATCACGGGACCGGAGACCCCATCGGGGTATCCCGGGAAGTTCTCCACATCCGTCGTGGTGGTTAACTGTCCGCCAGGCTGAAGTCCCTCGTACAAAACGGGATTCAGGTTGGCACGTGCGGCATAGATGGCTGCTGTATAACCGGCCGGTCCGGATCCGATTATGAGGCAGCGCTGCTTTTCCACTTCTCCTTCAGGGGAGGACTTATCCTGGCTGTCATCCAGGTTGTCCATTGCTTTGAATAGTTCCATTTGTTTATGCTGTAAATTGATATTTCAGGATTAATCGGGACAAATCTGCTGCTTCCCGAAATTAACCAATGTCTGGCACATTACAATAAGCATACCGTTCGCATAAAACTGTTAAATTTGCACATATCTGGATTTATTAATCTGACAATCCGTCACGGTATGAAGATCAATCTTGTCAGAAACGGGATTTTTCCGGTCATAAGAACCTCGGAAGGAGAGGTGCCGGGCAGCCTGCCGGCTACCGGCTATGATTTCCCCGGAACCCTCCAGGGGGAGGGCAAACTGGTCGGAGTGCCTGTACTGTTCATCCGAACCAGCGGTTGTAACCTGCGCTGTACATGGACTACCCCGGGAGGGGATATCAGCATTTGTGACACTCCATATGCCTCCCATTACACGGAGGAAATCGAATCCCTGGAAACCGGGGATATCGTGTCCATTGTCCGGGCCAATCTCGGCAGAATTCGGCATATCGTCATATCCGGCGGGGAACCGACCATACAGCCCGGGCCGCTAACGGACCTTGCCAGGCGCCTGAAGAAGCAACTGGATGTGCATATCACCCTGGAAACCAACGGTGTACTGTTCGTGCCGGAACTTGTCACGCATGTGGACCTTTTCTCGATATCTCCTAAACTTGAAAGTTCAGAGCCGGATAAGGCAAAGAATAGACATCTTGACAATCCGGTTGAGGATAATTATATCCGGGATCACCGGAAATTCAGGATAAATACCGATACCCTCCAGAAATATATAAATGCCTGCATGAATTTCGGCACATACTACGGGGAAAGGCCCGGATCTGAGCCGACGCGGAAGACGAACAAGGATTTCCAGCTGAAGTTCGTGATCACCAGGGAGGAAGACATGGATGAGATCCGGCGGGATTTCCTGGAACCCTTATCATTCGTTAATCAGGACGATGTCATACTGATGCCCGTAGGTGGCACGCCGGAACTTCTCAGAAAATCAAGCGATCTTACTGCCCGGCTGGCTATTCAGTACGGTTTCCGCTTCAGCCCGCGCCTGCAGATCGATCTCTGGGGAGACACCGCCGGCACCTGACTTTAGGAATTAAAACGCTGCTACATTGCTCCCGCAATGCCAGGCTGCTGATAATTAATGCCGCAAAATTCAGCGACGGTGTAATAATGCCTTTTTTTTGTTAAATTTTTCCCAGGTAACCTAGTCCAGCAATACTTTAGGATGTTCATTCGGGTAGAAGCCGTCCTTCAGTTTTTTTGCTACTTCCGTGAAGGCCTTGATGGTGTATTCCACATCCTCCAGCGTGTGTACGGCCGTGGGGATGATCCTCAGCATGATCACTCCCTTGGGAACCACAGGGTAGATCACCATGGAGCAGAAGACCCTGTAATTCTCGCGGAGGTCCGCAATCACATTGGTTGCTTCGGGGATGCCTCCCTTGAGGAATACCGGGGTAACAGGAGATTCGGTCACACCGAGGTTAAAACCGTTTTTCCTCAGCCCATTCTGCAGAGCGTTAACGATTTTCCAGAGGTTTTCTTTAATCTCCGGTGTTGTACGGAGCAGTTCAAGCCGCTTCATGGCACCTATGACGAGCGGCATCGGGAGGGATTTAGCAAATACCTGTGAACGCATGTTATACATAAGGATATCCCTCAAATCCGTTTCACATGCCACGAAAGCCCCGATGGCTGCCATGGATTTTGCAAAGGTCGAAAAGTAGACGTCTATCTCGTCCTGAACGCCGAAATGTTCACCGGTACCGGCCCCGGTTTTACCCATTGTACCGAATCCGTGGGCATCATCAACCAGCAGCCTGAAGTCATATTTCTTTTTCAGGGCGACGATTTTATCAAGCGCACCCAGGTCACCTGCCATTCCGAACACACCTTCGGTTATCACCAGGATCCCTCCGCAGGTTTTCTCCACGAGTTTACTGGCTCTTTCAAGTTGTTTCTCCAGGTTCTCCATGTCATTATGCGGGAAAACATAGCGTTTCCCAATGTGCATCCTCATACCGTCCAGGATGCAGGCATGTGATTCTGAATCATAAACGACAACATCATTCCTGGTAAGTAGCGTATCAATGATTGAGGTCATCCCCTGGTATCCGAAATTCAGCAGGTAAGCGGCTTCTTTGCCGACAAAAGCAGCAAGCTGTTTTTCGAGTTCTTCGTGCTGGACGGTCTGGCCGGACATCATCCGGGCTCCCATGGGGTAGGCGAGTCCCCATTCAACCGCAGCATCGCCGTCGGCTTTACGCACTTCCGGGTGGTTCCCGAGTCCCAGGTAATTATTAAGACTCCAGTTCAGGACTTCCTGTCCCCTGAATTTCATCCTCGGGGCCAGTTCTCCCTCAAGTTTCGGGAAGAGGAAATACCCGTGTCCGACTTCCTGATGCATGCCCAGGGGACCCCTGTTCGTTTTGAATTTGTCAAATAGATCCACGATGTTTGATTTTGGTTGTTATGCTCACAAAATTATGGATTTTAATTTTCCCTGAAAACAGATTTTTGTTGCGGCAATAAAAATCAGCCATTTACGTAAAATATTAAGTGTTTCGTTTTCAATTCATACCATAATAATGTATTTTTGCACGATGTTTTTCAGCAGGGGGTATATTATCTTCTTAGTATTCACAGGGTTAGTGCTGTTTTCGGGATGCAGCGGGTACGAAAAACTCCTGAAAAGTTCGGATTATGTCCTGAAGTACGAGAAAGCGGTCGAATATTATGAAAATGAGGAGTATGTAAGGGCCGGGACATTGCTCGACCAGATCACAACGGTTTACCGGGGAACGACCAAGGCCGACACGGTTTATTATTACCAGGCGAAAAGTTATTACATGCAGAGAGATTATATTCTTTCGGGTCACCATTTCGGAAACCTGGCAGCCAATTATCCGAACAGTGTGTACAGGGAAGAGGCAGAATACATGGTGGCGTATTGTTTTTACAAGCTTTCCCCGAGGCCGTCGCTCGACCAGGGAAATACGGAAAAAGCTCTTGCGGCCTTCCAGTTATTCATGATTGAGAAGCCCGGGAGCGAGAGGGTAACCCAAGCACAGGCCTATATTGACGAACTCCGGAACTAGCTGGTCCAGAAGTCATATATGAGCGGGAAGCTGTATTACAATCTCGGGGATTACAAGGCATCCATCATTGCCCTGCAGAACAGCCTGAACGATTATCCTGACACCGAACACCGTGAAGAGCTGATGTTCATGCTGCTGAAATCTCATTTTCTGCTTGCGGAGAACAGCATAGTTCAGAAGCAGATTGAAAGGTACCAGTCCACCGTAGACGAATATTATTCATTTGTGGGAGAATTCCCCGAAAGCAAGTATCGCAGGGAAGCGGACCGGATCTATGACACTTCGCTCGGGAAGATAGGAAGCCGGGATATGTTGAGCGAACAATAATTATTGCATTATATTTAAACTATGGATTATAAAAAATCGAAAGCATCTGTAACAACGGTTACGAGAGATCTGAATCAGCTGGACAAGGAGACGAACAACATCTACCAGACCGTAATGATCGTTGCAAAACGGGCCAACCAGATCAGTGTGGAATTGAAACAGGAGCTGAACCGGAAGCTTGAGGAGTTTGCCTATTACACAGACAACCTGGAAGAGGTATTCGAAAACCGGGAACAGATCGAGATTTCCAAATATTACGAAAGGCTTCCGAAGCCAACCCTGATCGCCACCGAGGAATTCCTCGAGGATAACATTTATTACAGGATGACAGAGCCTGAAGCGGAAGCTTAGGATTTTTACCATCGTACAGCATCATGCTGGAAGGGAAAAAAATACTGCTGGGCGTGACCGCCAGTATTGCTGCCTACAAAGCGGCTACACTTGTGCGTATGCTGGTCAGGGAAGGGGCTGAGGTACAGGTCATCATGACACCGGTCGCCAGGGAATTCATTACACCGGTAACCCTTTCAGCGCTTTCCGGCAAACCCGTATATTCCGATTTCTTCTCGGATACAGGCGGTGCCTGGAACTCTCATGTTGACATGGGTATGTGGGCGGATCTTTTCCTCGTCGCTCCAGTTACTGCCAGCACCATGGGGAAAATGGCCAACGGGATTGCCGACAACCTCCTGATTACTACATACCTGTCCAGCAAATGCCCGGTGATGCTTGCACCTGCCATGGACCTGGATATGTACCAGCATCCCTCCACGTCAAGGAATATTGAGATTCTGAAGTCCTACGGCAACCGGATCATCGAGCCTGCAACAGGGGAACTGGCAAGCGGGCTGTACGGGAAGGGCAGGATGGAAGAACCCGAGTCCATTCTCAAACAGGTCAGATTATTTTTTGAGGCTGCAGCTGGTGGCAAGGGAACAAAATAAATCCGGCCGACTATCAGGAAAAACGATCCTGATCACTGCCGGACCTACCCATGAAAAGATAGATCCTGTAAGGTTCATCAGTAATTATTCCACCGGCAAAATGGGATATGCCATTGCCGAGGCCTGTGCCCGGGAAGGCGCTGAGGTACTTCTGGTCAGCGGTCCCGTGAATCTTTCCCCGGTAAATCCCCTCATTAAAAGATACATGGTAACTACTGCCGCAGAGATGGCAAGCCGTGCTTTTTCCCTTTACGGGAAATGCGATGCGGGGATCCTTACCGCAGCGGTGGCGGATTTTACCCCCCGCAAGAAACCGGAACAGAAGATTAAGAGCACCGGGAAGGCCTGGGTGCTGGAACTGGAACCCACGCGTGACATTGCAGCCGAACTGGGAGAATCCAAGAGGCCCGGCCAGGTCCTGGCAGGTTTTGCCCTGGAAACCTCGGATGAGATCAATAATGCGAAAAGTAAGCTGCAGCGCAAGAACTTCGACTTCATCGTGCTCAATTCCCTGAATGATAAAGGGGCGGGTTTCGGATTCGATACAAATAAGATAAGCATCCTGGAAAAGGATAATAATATCTGTATTTTTGAGTTAAAGTCTAAGAAGGAAGTAGCCCTGGATATCGTAGACAAACTGGTTGAATATGTTAAGTAGGATTTTCCGTATCATGCTCCTTGCAGCCCTGGTCGTTGCCTTCCCCGGAAGGGTGGTTTCCCAGGAACTCAAATGCAATATACAGATCGTATCACAGCAGGTTCAGGGTACCAATAAGCAGGTATTCCAGACCCTCCAGACAGCCATCTACGAGTTCATGAACAACACCAACTGGACCAACCATGTGTATTCCATCGATGAGCGGATAGAATGCAACCTGATGTTTAATATCACGGAACAGATGAGTGCGGATGAGTTCAGGGGAACGCTGACGATCCAGTCCCGCCGGCCCATATTCAACACCAACTACAACACCATTATGCTGAATTTTGTTGACAACAACATACATTTCCGCTACGTGGAGTTTGAGCCCCTTGAGTATGATGCAACCCAGCATCTTTCCAACCTGACCTCGCTGCTTGCATACTGGGCTTATCTTATCATCGGACTGGATTATGATTCCTATTCCTATATGGGAGGGACCCCCTACCTGCGGCAGGCGGAAACTCTTGTCCAGAATGCCCAGAATGCCCGTGAAGCCGGATGGAAACCATTCGAGAGCCTGGACCATAAGAACCGTTACTGGCTGATAACCGATATCCTTAACGACGGCTACCGGCCCCTGCGGGAATTTACATACAATTACCATCGCCTGGGACTCGACATAATGGACCAGAAGGTAACCGAAGGGCGGGCGGTCATAGCGGAAAGCCTTGATAACCTGCAGGGCGTATACAGGGAAAAGCCCGATCCGTTCATTTACTGGCTGCAATTGATACTCGATGCCAAATCTGACGAGATGATCAATATATTTTCGGAATCATTTACCGAGGAGCAGTCCCGCGCCATCCGCATCCTCCAGGAGATCGATCCTGCCAACAAAACCAAGTACGACAAGATCACGGCTTCGAATTAGATCCCGGGCCGTGAGCATCTGAGCATCCGGCCGGTCAAGGATCCGGATTTCCAAAATTCCCTGCGATAAATTTTGATTCTAATCCGATACAAATTTTATCTTTACAACAGGATTTCAAACTGATTTATTTGGAGGAAGGGGACAGATATTCCGGTCCCGGCCTCATTAATGTCTACAGCTGCACATTCCGGGATTATGCTGAATACACTTCACGTCCGTAATTACGCTCTGATCAGGCACCTGGAAATTGAATTCAAACCGGGCCTGACCATCATCACCGGGGAGACAGGTGCCGGGAAGTCAATCCTGCTGGGGGCCCTGGGACTCCTGCTCGGAAACCGTGCGGATACTGCCGTTCTGTTGGATAAGGACAGGAAGTGTTTTGTGGAGGGGAGCTTCAGGATAGGATCCTATGACCTGAAACCCTTCTTTGCGGATCATGACCTCGATTATGAGGATCCGGTGATCCTGAGAAGGGAAATCGCACCCGGTGGGAAATCAAGGGCCTTTATAAATGATACGCCAGTTAACCTGCCACTCGTAAGGGAAC
>CBFDEE010000060.1:0-10247 GCA_965603745.1 uncultured Bacteroides sp.
GGGACATGAATTCACCGGCGAGGTTGCAGAGACCGGAAAATCCGTTAAGAATTTCAGGAAAGGGGACCGCGTTGTGAGTCCATTTACCACCAGTTGCGGGCAATGCTATTTTTGCGATATCGGGCTTACGGCACGCTGTGTGAACGGCCAGCTCTTCGGCTGGGTGGAAGGGGGAATGGGACTGCATGGTGCACAGGCGGAATACGTGCGGGTCCCCCATGCCGACAGCACCCTTGTGCACATCCCGGAAGCTCTTGATCCGCGGCATGCCCTGCTGGCGGGGGATATCCTGTCGACCGGGTATTTCTGTGCGGACAATGCTGAGATCCGGCCCGGGGGACTCTATGTCGTGATCGGCTGCGGACCGGTGGGATTGCTGACAATCATGAGCGCATTCGAGCAGGGAGCCCAGCATGTTGTTGCCATCGATTCGGTGAATGAGCGGCTTGAGGTGGCCAACCAGCTGGGGGCCGTGGCCTGGCACCTGAACGAAAACCCGGTGCTGTACGTTATGGAAAAAACGCACGGGATAGGCGCGGAAGCCGTCATGGAAGCCGTTGGCAGTCCCGGCGCCCAGGACCTGGCCATGAAGCTGGTCCGCCCGGGCGGCATCATTTCAACAGTCGGTGTGCACACTACCCATGATTTCTCCTTCAGCCCGGTCGAGGCATACGACCTGAACCTTACCTTCAGGACCGGGCGATGTCCCGCCCGCTACTACATGGATATCCTCCTGCCCAAGCTGGAGGACTGGAAATGGGACCTGGATATGATCATAAGCCATAATCTGCCACTCTCCGAGGGACCCAGGGCCTACGAGATCTTTGACAAAAAACAGGAGAAGGCCCTCAAGATCCTGCTGAAACCCTGATACCTTATTCTCAGAAGGGATATTAAATCACCATTACATCGCTTCCCGATGTCAGATGGTTTTATTAAATATCCCTTCTGATACCCTGCTGCAAGGTTGTAAAGGCGGCTTTCCCTCTACCGGGGGGCATCTTCAGCAAATCCTCGGCAGCTGTTCCCCTGTCAGCATATCGATGATCCTGCTGGAACCGATGGATGTTATCATTCTAACAACGGAAGGGTGGTCAGCGGTCACTTCACCGATAATCACAGAGTGTGTGCCGAGGGCATGTTCCTGCATGGCCCGGAGGATATTTCCGGATTCCTTTTCCGGGACTATGGCCAGCAGTTTTCCCTCGTTGGCAATATACAGTGGATCTAGCCCGAGAACCTCGCAGGCCCCCTGTACCTCACTTCGGACGGGAATGCTCTTTTCATCGAGGACCATCCCGACTCCGGCCGTACTGCTGATCTCGTTCAGGGTGGTAGCCACGCCTCCGCGTGTAGGGTCCCGGAGGACGGAAACGTCCGTGCTGACATCCAGTATGGCATCCACAAGGCCGTTCAGCGGTGCGGTATCCGATTCAATGCGTGTCTCGAATTCAAGTCCCTCGCGGGCAGACATGATGGCCACCCCATGATCGCCGATATAGCCGCTCAGGATGATGACATCTCCGGGTTTACAGCCGGCCGGATCGATGCGTACCCCTTCCCTGATGTGGCCAACACCTGAGGTATTGATAAAGATCCTGTCCCCGCTCCCGTGGTCCACCACCTTGGTATCTCCCGTTACAATACTGACACCGGCCCTGTCGGCCGCCTCCTTCATGCTCAGCACGATCTTCCAGAGCTCCTCCATGGGCAGTCCCTCCTCCAGGATCATTCCGACCGAAAGGTATTCCGGTGTTGCACCGCAGCAGGCAAGATCGTTCACAGTCCCATTCACGGCAAGATCCCCTATATTCCCCCCAGGGAAAAAAACGGGTTTAACCACGAAAGAATCGGTTGTAAAGGCCATTTCACCGGGACCGGCCGCCAGGATTGCACCGTCGTGCCCTGCATCCAGCTGCCGGCTTGAAAAAACCGGTCGGAACAGCTGGTCGATCAGCATGTGTGACAGCCTGCCCCCGCTCCCGTGGGCCATGGTAATGACCGGGTAGTCGGAAATGGGAATGGGACAATTCAAATGGAAATCCATCGGTAAAGGTTTGGAACTTTTAGTTTGGAACTTTGCTAAATCTGAAATAAGCTGAACAGGCTCCTTCCGTACTGACCATCGGGGCGCCAAGCGGGTGTTCGGGTTTGCACTGCTTACCGAATGCCGGGCAGTCGCCTGGTTTCTTCAATCCCTGGAGAACTTCACCGGCAATGCACAGCGGGGATTCCTGCTGTTCGATGTCACCCACATCGAATATTTTCTCCGCATTGAATTCCTCATATTTCCCGGCCAGCCCGAAACCGCTCGAAGGGATAATCCCGATCCCCCTCCATTTCATATCCTTAACCTCATAAACATCTTCCATGAGTTTCCTGGCTGCAGGATTACCCTCCCGGGTCACGACCCTGCCGTATGCGTTTTCCACCTCATACCTGCCGTCTTCAAGCTGCCTGACAACCTGGTAGATCCCTTTCAGGATATCCACCGGTTCAAAACCGGTAACGGCGATGGGGACCCTGTATTTTTCAGCGATCGGGATATACTCCTCGTATCCCATGACCGTACAAACATGTCCTGCCGCCAGGAATCCCTGGATCCGGTTCTGTTCGGAGGCAAGAATGGCTTCCATGGCGGGTGGGACCAGTACATGGGAACTCAGGATGGAGAAATTTTTTATTCCTCTGCGGCTGGCCTCCTTCACGGCCATGGCATTGGCCGGGGCCGTAGTCTCGAAACCGATAGCAAAAAACACCACGTTTTTATCCGGGTTATCCACGGCAATTTTAACGGCATCGAGCGGTGAATACAGTATCCGGACATCACCTCCAGCGGCCTTCACGCTCATCAGGTCTTTTTCCGATCCCGGTACACGCAGCATATCTCCGAAAGAAGTGAATATCACATCATCCCGCTGTGCAATACGGATGGCCCTGTCAATGACCTCCAGAGGTGTAACGCATACCGGGCATCCCGGTCCGTGCACCAGGTGTATCTTTTCCGGAAGGAACTCCTCCAGTCCGTAACGCATAATCGAGTGTGTCTGTCCCCCGCAGATCTCCATAATGGTCCATTCCCCGGCCGTGATCTCATGGATCTTCGCGGAAAGATTGCGGACCAGCTCTATATCCCGGAATTCATCAACAAACTTCATAATGTCACCATCCGTCTTTGCCGAGCTCAGCGTCAAGCTCACCCATTTCCTTAAGTAATTCAAGGGTTTCCAGGGCATCCTGTTCATCGACTACGTTCAGGGCCATGCCCACATGTGCCAGTATATAATCGCCCTCCTTTACCTCGGGAAGCCATTGCACACATACTTCTTTTACGACTCCTGAGAAATTCACCCTGGCCATTTTCAGCTCAGGATCTCCCTGGTCAATTGAGATTACTTTTCCCGGTACTGCTAAACACATATTTTTTGGAATTTACAGGCATGCAAAATAAGAAAAAATACATACTTGTCCGAAATTACTTCATATCCGACATATGAAACTCATTTTTAATTCTGCAAAATAGGCCCGTGCAGTACTTGGAGATCAGATACAAAAGATTAATTTTAGCCTACGATCCATGAAATATGAGACTCTTTAAACTCACAATCTTCCACTTTCCTGATTCAGCTTTGCCCGGTACCGGTCAGAAGGACCCTGATCATTAAATTACTGTATTATGAATAAGCGTATATATCGAATGCCGAATGTGTTTCCTGTAATTTGTTGCATAATGCTTCTCCTGATCCAACCGGGATGCAGGCAGGGCAGTAATGGGAATGAACTCCGGTTCACTGAATTGAAAGGTGATTACTTCGGCCAGGAACCGCCCGGGCTGACACCTGTTGTATTTGCCCATGACCTGCTGGCAAACTCAATAAATACAGTTTTTTCGCCTGATGGTGATGAGTTTTTCTTTGTCATAGATCACGATAGTAACAATACGGCTGATATCCACCGGATGATAAGGATCGGGGACAGGTGGACCAGTCCGCAGCCCGCATCGTTCAACAGTATTCATACAGACAATGACATATGCATTTCGTCCGACGGGAAAACCGTTCTATTCAGGTCATGGCGTCCGCTAGAAGGTATGTCCGAGGCAGAATCAGCTTCACTGATCTGGCATTCGAATAAAACAGGAGATGCCTGGAACGAACCGAAACCGCTGATCATATCGGGGAATTATTTGCAGGCAGGCTATAGTTCCCTGGCAGAAAACGGTAATCTTTACTTCCCGAAAAGGATTGATAAGGGTGCATTGGGGGATTTATGCTGCTCCCGGTTTGAGGAAGGTGAATACCAGCCCTGGGAGCCACTTGGCAACGATCCCTTGAATCAATATAATGAGGGGGATATGTGTGTTGCTGCCGATGAAAGTTACATAATAACCGCATGCTGGCAACGTCCCGACACCCTGGGTGGCGGTAAAAGTGACCTGTATATATCCTTCCGGAAGGATGATGGTTCATGGACTTCCCTGATTAATATGGGAAAAAGCATTAATTCAGGTCTGAGCGAAAACTGCCCCACCCTTTCCCCGGATGGCAGGTATTTCTTTTTCGTAAGATACGATGGAGAGAACGGCGATGCTTTCTGGGTGTCAGCCGGAATAATTGACAGCTTAAGACCGGAACATCTGGATTGAATTGATTGGTTAACGAAAAAATGCAGGTAAGATGACAGCAAACAAAATCATTGCAGTACTGCTCATTGTGCTGGGATTTGCCGGATCGTGTAAAAAAGATGATACAAAGCCGGATCTGATCGCGAGAACAGGGCCAGATACAACAGCCAGCATCGGGGATACCGTCTGGCTGGATGCCAGTGCTTCCAGCGGCGGTGATTATGAGATATTGTGGACCTTCCACAGCCAGCCCGGCGATGATACCATTACCAATGCCGGTTCGGACTCGGCATTCTTTATTCCCATGTATCATGGCGATTACCAGGTACAGCTGACCATAAGCAGGGGCTCCGCTTTCCACTCGGATTACCAGAATATCCTGGTCTCGGGAACCATAAGGCTGGAGAACGAGATCTCGGTCAATACCCGTCTGAAGAAAATTGCACCTGCCGGGCAGCCCGATTATATCGCTATCGGGGAAATAAGGGTTACGGCCGAACTGACCGTGGACATAGGGGTTATCATTGAATTCACCGATGATGCTTCCCTCGAGGTAAGCGGAGGGGGTAAGATCTCTGCCTGGAATGCATCCTTTATTGCGGCGGATTCGGACTGGAAAGGTATATATATAAATACAGGCGGTAATATTATCAGCGGCTGCCTGATAGAGAATGCGGGCAATGAAACGTTTACCGGGGATCCTGAAGAACAGGCCGCAGTGACCCTCACAGGCACTTCGACCCTTGCTTTCTCGGGGAATACAATCAGCTCAAGCCGGGGATACGGGATCGTGGTGCTGGACGATGCCAGCTTCTATTTCGATTCCGACAACCAGGTCAATGCTTTCAGGAACAACCGGTTCGCTGAGAATGTCGTGGGACCCATGCTGATACCTGTTAAGGTGCTCGCCGACATGTCCGGTCAAAACTTCGAGGACGAGACTGAAGATACCTATATCGAGATATACGGATCGGTCTATTCGGCCACGATCGGGAAGAATCCATGGATCAGTGACCAGGGAATAGCATACAGGATTACCGGCCAGATTGAATTCTACATGGATCTTGCCGTAACCGCCGGGGTTGAAATGTACTTTGACCAGGATGCCGGCCTGAAAGTAAAAAGCAACCTGACTGTTTCCGGTTCTCCGGCATCAGTGGCGACATGTTCCTGGGAGCCCTGCTGAATGCAGGGTTTGCGGCATTCACCGGCATCGATGAAAAAGCGTCCCTGGTCGTGGAAGAAAGGCTGAGCATGAAAAACTCCACGATATCCGGCAGTGGCGGGATCGGGCTGTATATGCCGGGTACGGCACATATACAGTATTCTGACAATTTCAGCGGCAATACCCTCGGGAACAATGCAACTTCCGCCGTAAGGATACGGATGGACGACGTGAATAAAGTGGTAAACGGCAATACCATTACTTCCCCCGCTTCCACTCCAGCCATTGAAGTTCACATGGGAGTGGACGATCCGCTGGGCACATGGACAAACCTGGAAGGCGATTATGACTACAGTATCCTGGAAACGCTGACAATTAAAGAGACCAAGGATCTGGTCATCGAAGCCGGGACGGTGCTGAAGATGTACCCGGGCTCATCGTGGCAGGTTTCAGGGGGACTCCAGGCCATTGGTTCTGCGGGATCGGAGATCGTATTCGAGGGGACTGAATCCACGAAGGGCCAATGGAACGGTATCTTTCTGAAGGGGACCCATGCCGTGCAGCTTGAGCATGTCCTCATCCGCGACGCCGGCGGGGATCCGGAGGATAATGCCAATATTATCGTTGAATCAACCGCCACCACGGTGAGCATTACCAATTCTGTCATTAATAACAGCCCGGGATACGGCGTGCTGGTAAAAGCGGGAGCCTCCGATTTCGGCATTAATGATGCATCTTCCAATAACACCCTGGCAGGGGATCTTGGAGGTTTCCATGCAGAAAGCAAATGAGGCTGTGCTTCAGAACAGGCAGGCCTGCCAGCCTGATTTCCCTGCTGCCATGAGCAATGCCGGAATATGAATGATTTTACAGTGATATTTGATATGGACGGGGTCATCCTGGATTCCGAACGGGTTTACCAGGAGATTGAACGCAACATGTACGAAGTGCTGGGAATACCGGTGAGCCGTGCGGAACACCTGCAGTTCATGGGTACGGCGGAGAAATCAATGTGGGCTTACATGTGCAGAAAATACGGGCTGGAGCGTTCCGTGGACGGCCTTGTCAGGGAAGAACGGGAACGTTTCATGGACAGGCTGGATCTTCCGGGATCCATCCCACTTATGGAGGGACTGCTTCCAATGCTCGAATCCCTCTCCGCGCAACAGGTCCCTTGCTGGATCGCCTCCTCCTCTTCTTCTGAAATCATTAGCAGGGTAATCGAAGTCAACAAACTGAAAAATTATTTCAGGGGCTATGTCAGTGGGGATGATGTCATCAGGTCAAAACCTGATCCTGAAATCTTCCAAAAGGCTGCTGAACTTGCCGGTTCAGATCCCGGGCACTGCATTGTGATTGAAGATTCTGTAAACGGTATCAGGGCAGCCCTGGCAGCAGGAATGGCTGTTGTAGCTCTCCTGAATCCCCACATTCAGCATAATGACCTCTCCGGTGCCAGCCTGGTGATTGAAAACCTTAAAGAAGTCAATGCCGGGGCTTTAAGCAGGATCCTTGAATAATGATACCGGGAATCCCGGGATCATGAAAAACAGAAGATAATTTATTTCTATCTAATAACTTCTTTTGGCTATTTCTCTGGATAATAATATCTTTAGGCGTTCATTCCAGTTACATGACCCGGAAACAATATCGGTTCGATCCTGACCAGATCTCTGTTACACCCGTTCAGAGAAGCATAAAAAGAATAATCCTCCGGATTGGCAGTTATGTCTTTCTGAGCCTGGTAATAGGGACGGCCGGATATTTCCTTACCACCGGGATCCTTAAAACCCCCAGGGAAAAGAACCTGATATCCCAGAATGAGAAACTGCTCAATCTTTATTTCTCCCTGGACGAAAGGCTGGACAATTATGACAAAGTACTTGCAGCAATCAGGACCCTGGATGACAGCATTTACCGCTCTCTGGTTGGTAAAGCCCCGCTGCCTTGGTCTATTCGGGAGGCTGGTTACGGGGGACACGATCCCGCCACCACCCTGAGCAATGCGGTATACCCTGAACGTGTGATCATGACTGCCACCAGGATCGACCAGCTGGATTCATACCTTAAGATCCAGGAGAACTCCTACCGGGAAGTCCTTAAGGAAGCTTTCCGGAACAAGACCAAACTCAATCATGTACCTGCCATCATGCCCATTTATAACGAAGATCTTCTGCTTACCGGGGCCGGATTCGGGATGAGACTGCATCCGATCCTTAATATCTGGAGACCGCATGAAGGTATCGACTTCTTCGCATACACGGGAACAGAGGTTTTTGCCACTGCAGATGGCGTAGTAAAAGATGTCAGGATCTCGGAAACATTCGGCAAGGTCATAGAGATTGACCACGGCTATGGTTTTGTTACGCTTTACGCACATCTGAATAAATTCCATGTGGAGGAAGGGCAACTTGTAAAAAGGGGAAACGTGATCGGCGAGGTCGGGAATACCGGGCTCTCCTCAGGACAGCATCTGCACTACGAGGTTCATATCAACGGCAAGGAAGTTGATCCCGTGAACTATTTCTTTAATGATCTCACCCCGGCGGAATACAGGAAGGTGGTCGCCATCGCGCAGGCCTACGAAATGAGCATGGATTAGAAAATGAAAGCAGGGACAGCCGGGTTTCTCCTCATCGGGGGAATCATTACATTCAGCATTATTTTTATGCAAGGCCGCTCACAGCAAGCGCCACCTGTGGAAGTTATCATTATCCGGGATACCACAGCCATTGATAAAACCCTGATAAGATTCGATGATTTTCTGCATCAGAGGCTGGACAGCATGGGCACCGTTGGAGCCGCTGCAACGGTTTTCCATGGGGATGAAGTCATTTATACCCTGACATACGGAGTCAGGCGTGCCGGTACCTCAGATTCTGTTAACCGGAATACCGTATTCCGGCTGGCATCGGTTTCCAAGGGGTTTGCAGGGGTACTCCTCTGCCAGCTATACAAGAAGAGAAGCCTCAACCTTGATGACAGGGTGATATCCTATCTTCCGGATTTCAGGCTGAAGGATTCCGTGAACACCCATGATCTCACCATCCGCCACCTCCTGAACCATACCTCCGGCCTGGTCCCCCATGCCTTCGATAACCTGGCCGAAGCCGGCCAGACCATAGACGAAATACTACCACGGTTGGTGGAAGTGGATATTTCCGCCCCGCCCGGACGCCTGTACGGATACCAGAACGTTCTGTTCAGCCTGGTAGATACCATTGCCGCCCTGGGTACAAATACGCCTTATCCCGAACTCCTTGAACATCACATTTTCGACCCACTGGGCATGGAAAATTCATCTGCTGGATACAGGCCCCTGGTATGGAATTCCAATGTGGCCTTCCCGCATATACGGCGGAACGGGGAGTTCTATCCCCTCCCCCTTAACACGGGTTATTACAACCTCCTGCCTGCCGCAGGCGTTAATGCGAGCATAAGCGATATGGGCAAATGGCTGGCAGCATTGCTGGGGAACTCACCCCGTGCCATTCATCCTGACGTCCTTAAGATGATCACCACCCCGGAAATCATAACACCACTGAAAAGAGCCTATACCCGGCACTGGGACCCGATCGAAGGCCGGTATTACAGTTTCGGCTGGAGGATCTTTGATTATAAGGGCTACAGGATCATGTACCACGGCGGTTATGTCAGGGGATACAGGGCTGAGATAGCTTTTTGTCCCGAGTTAAAAACCGGGCTGGTCTTTCTCCAGAATTCACCCAACGGGGTGGCTTCCCGCTGCGTGCCCACCTTCTTCAACATGTACTTCGAAGAACTGCCGGATTTAAGAGACTGAAAAACCGATCCGGCTGATTGCGAAAATGCCCGGGGCAAACGAGCCCGGGTAATACCTGCAGGTAACCGATCTCAAAGCTCCCTGATCCAGATATTCCGGTAGCTTACAGGGTTGTCATGATCCTGCAGCATCAGGGGTTGTTTCAGGTCATGCGGCTTGTATATAGGAAGGCCGACGTCCTCCGTAGGCCCCTGAACCGTCACATGGTTCTGTACCAGTACTCCGTTATGAAGCACGGTCAATGCTGCCGGGGCGAACAGACGGCCGTCCTCCCTGAAGCGGGGCGCCGTAAAGATGATATCGTATACCTGCCATTCGCCCGGGGGCAGGCAGGCATTTACCAGTGGAATATGCTGTTTGTAAACGGCAGCTGCCTGTCCGTTGGTATAGGTGGCATTTTCATAATTATCAAGTACCTGCACCTCATAAACCTTCTGCAGGAAAACACCGCTGTTCCCCCTGCCCTGTCCCTCACCGCTTACGACGGTGGGGCTTCTCCATTCAATATGCAGCTGCACATCACCAAATCCCTGTTTGGTCTGGATATTTCCTGCCCCATCGATCACTGTCAGTATTCCATTCTGCAGATCCCATTTTACGGGTCCTCCATTCACACTTTCCCATTGAGAAAGATCCGTTCCGTCAAAAAGCATGAT
>CBFDEE010000061.1:0-10171 GCA_965603745.1 uncultured Bacteroides sp.
TTTTATGACAGCCTGTCGGGCTCGACGTTCATGAAGCTGGAAGGATCCGGCATGGCATTCCGGGTGGGGGTCAGGGGATACCGGCAGCGAAACCTGGCGGAACTCTTTCAGGCTGATCCGAGGTTCTGGAGAGACAATGTTATATTCCACTGTCCCCCGGGGGATATACAGTCGGTATCGCTTGTTTACAGGCTGGAACCCGCCCGGTCATTTCACCTGGCCAGGAACGATGCAGGTGAGTTTGAAATAGCTTCGGGAGATGTTCCGGAAAACTGGCAATCCCTCTCCAGGGATATAGTCACCCAGTACCTGGGATACTTCTATGATGTACGCTTCGAGGCATTCCTGGATCCGGGACGGGATACTCTGGGACATTTCGAAGATCCCGATGTTGTTATCAGTCTTGGACTGGCCGGCCGCGAGCGCAGGATTCTCGAGCTGTATCCGGTTTACAGGTACACGGCACAGGGCGGCAGGCAGCCGGATTACAACATCATCTATGCCCGTACCGGGAAAGGGGAGGAATGGCTTGTTATGAAATATGTGCAGGTTGACCCTCTTCTGCAGGAATTTGAGTATTTTAAGGGCTTTTAAAAAATGAAATCCGGGTGCAAGGCTTCTGAGTTTTTTTTCGTATAATTGATAATTAGAATTTAAACAGAATATTCATGAAATTTGTTGTTTCCAGTACCGATCTTTTAGCTCATTTACAGAATGTTAGCAGGGTGATCAGCTCAAAGAACACACTTCCCATTCTTGATAACTTTTTGTTTAAACTGGATAGCAATGAACTGGAGATCACTGCCTCTGACCTGGAATCGACCCTTATTACCAGGATCAGCCTTGAAAATACATCCGACAGCGGGAGCATTGCCGTCCCGGCAAGGATACTGACAGACACCCTGAAGGAATTTCCCGAGCAGCCCCTGACTTTCGAGATCGATATTGCCAAATTATCCATCGTAATCAGTTCAGAGAACGGGAAGTTCACCATTGTCGGACAGAATGCCGGTGATTTCCCGCAGATGCCGGTTGTCAAAGCGGATGCAAAATCGACGCTTGAACTACCGCCTGAAGTTCTCAACAGCGGTATCAACAAAACCCTTTTCGCAACGGCAGACGATGAGCTCAGGCCGGTTATGAACGGCATCTATATTGAACTTTCCACGGACGATCTCACTTTTGTTGCCTCCGATGCGCACAAGCTGGTCCGCTATAAACGTACCGATGCAAAGGCGGATGCTGCCGCTTCATTTATTCTGCCAAAGAAACCGGCCTCACTCCTGAAGAATGTGCTTCCGGGAGAGGAGAATCCGGTCAGCGTGGAATTTGATGATAAGAATGCCTTCTTCTCGATGTCGGAATACAAACTGGTCTGCAGGCTGGTTGAAGGGAACTATCCCAGCTATAATTCCGTAATACCTACGGAAAACCCGAACAAAATGAACATCGACCGTCTGGAATTCTACAATACCCTGAAGCGTGTGTCGGTATATTCAAACCAGGCCAGCAATCTTGTTAAGCTGGCACTTAAGGGCAACCAGATTACAGTATCTGCGCAGGACATCGACTTTTCCATTTCTGCGTATGAGAGGCTGAACTGCCAGTATGAAGGCGAGGATATGGAAATCGGATTCAAATCCACATTCCTGCTGGAGATACTTTCGAACCTGTCATCCGCAGATGTGACGGTCGAATTATCCGATCCGACACGCGCGGGCATTCTGCTGCCGGCCACCTCGGAAAACGAAGCGGAAGACGTACTGATGCTTCTGATGCCAATGATGATCAATGCCTGATCCTGAATAATGATATTAACCAATAAACCCGGCCGGCTATTCTGACCGGGTTTTTTTACCCGTCTTTATGGAACTTCAGTTAAAAAACCCCATTGTATTCTTTGACCTGGAAACGACCGGCATTAATGTGGCCAGTGACAGGATCGTTGAAATATCCTGGCTGAAGGTCATGCCCTCCGGGCAGGAATCCGGCCAGACCCAGCTACTCAATCCAACCATCCCCATAGATCCCAAAGCAACCGAGATACATGGGATCCGCGATGAGGATGTCAGGGATAAGCCGACATTCAGGGAAATTGCCAGGTCACTGGCAAGGGACTTCGAAGGCTGTGACCTGGCAGGGTACAACTCGAATAAATTTGACATTCCCCTGCTTGCAGAGGAGTTCCTGAGGGCGGAGGTCGATTTTGATATGAGCAGGCGGAAATTTGTTGATGTACAGGTGATCTTCCACAAGATGGAACAGCGCACGCTAAGCGCTGCATACAAGTTTTACTGCCAGAAAGACCTGGAGAATGCGCACAGCGCTGAGGCCGACACATTGGCCACCTTCGAGATTCTGAAAGCCCAGCTCGACCGGTACGATGAACTCGAGAACAGTGTTGAATTTCTTTCCGGTTTCTCTACCGTCAGCCGCAACGTTGATTTTGCCGGCCGTATCATCCTGAATGACCAGGATGTGGAAGTATTCAATTTCGGGAAATACAAAGGGGAACCTGTCGAGGAAGTACTGAAGAAGGATCCAGGCTATTTTGGCTGGATCCTGAACGGAGATTTCCCGCGCTATACCAAGAAAGTGCTGACGAACATCAAACTGAGGGCCTTCGGTAAATAGGTCTCACTGACCGGAACAGGACCTCACAGCTACTGATGAAAAAATCCTGACAATGAAAATAATTTGCCTGGCTAGGAATTACGTAGCCCACGCAAGGGAACTGAACAACCCGCTTCCGGAAAAACCATTGTTCTTCATGAAACATGAGAACTGCATTGTCCGGGGCAACAAGCCCTTCTATTACCCTGACTTCAGCTCCGATATACACCACGAGGTGGAGCTTGTCCTGAAAATCTGCAAAGTGGGCAAGAATATTGAAAAGAAATATGCGTACCGTTATTACAATGAGATCGGGCTGGGCATTGATTTTACGGCGCGTGACCTGCAGGCGGAGGCCAGGGAAAAAGGTGCTCCATGGGAAATTGCCAAGTCCTTCGACAATTCGGCTCCCCTCAGTGAATTCCTTCTCCTGGCTGAAGTCGGGGATATCAAGGGGATCACATTCCGGCTGGATGTCAATGGAAAAACAGTCCAGACCGGGGACTCCGGACTTATGATTTTTCCTGTCGATGTGCAGATCGCCTACATCTCGAAGTTCATCACGCTGAAAACGGGAGACCTTCTGTTCACCGGCACACCGGCCGGGGTCGGTGCGGTAAGTATCGGTGATCACCTGGAAGCCTGGCTGGGGGACCGTAAAATGATGGATTTCTACGTCAGGTGATCCGGGGAAATAACTGCCCTGCCGGGATATTTCATTTGGGGGCTCTCCATACCATGATTCTCTGTATCTGGACTCTCCGTTTCTGGATTCTACGTGCCCGGATTCTCCCTGTCGAGGGCATTGAACCATTCAAGGATCCTGTTATCCGTCTCTGTTCCGGGTAAGATCCTGCCGGTACCCAGAAGGTTTTCCTTCCGCTGTATGCTGTCGCGGAAAATCTCTATCAGGACCGGTTCCCATGAGGGTTTCTCATCACGGCTTGCATACGCCTGTCCCAGGCGGAGATAGAAATAATAGACCTGCCGGAAGCGGCTTTCATGAAGTTTTATGAATGCATCGAGATATCCGAAGCTGTTCCGGATGTTTTCAAACCTGTCCCTTACATTCGTACAGATCTTCCGGGGAAGCTGTTCCGGCTCCATCCCCCGCAGCAGGAAGATTTCCGCGTAACGGTAAATACCCGTCAGGCCGAAAGCATCCAGGTCATCAGAGGTGCTGAGCAGCCTGAGAAGATCCGGGACACTGTTCACTGGTGTTTTGAGGGATTTGTCATCATGATGTTCGATGGCATATAGGATGTCGTCGAACGATTTTACCCAGTGATGTTCACCGCCGTGATGTTCACCGCCGTGATGGTCACCGCCGTGATGGTCCTGATGGCCACTACCGTGATGGTCCCCTCCGTGATGGCTCCTGCCTGGACGCTTGTCCCCTGAACCGGGAGAGTTGAAAAAATCCTCGCAGAGCAGGCGGCTTTCCTTTCCATGCTTTTCTCCGGGTGTCCGGATCAGTCCCGTGTCATGGAAAAAGCTGGCAATGAGCAACTGTCCGGGAAGTTCTTCCGGGATAGTCATCCCTGCAGTATCAAGAGTAAGAAGCAGGGATCGCGCATGCGACCAGACCCTGGCATGATGGAGATGGTCGTGGGAGGGCAGGAATACACCGGCAAACAGCTTCCTGCAATGCATGTAAAGCTGCTTTAACCACCTGTCCTCGGCTTCCCTGATAATTTCCCGGATCTGTTTCAAGGTTCTGTTCCCCTGGCAGGGGACATTTTTATCAGACGTAACTCAACCTTACGATATTCGTTCTGCCACGTTCAAGCGCGGGTGTGCTGCCCACATGGATGAGCACATCATCTTCCTGGATCAGGTCCATTTCCTTCAGGCGCTGGATAGACTGTTCGATATACTCGTCTATGCTTGCATATGCCTCCGCATAATAGGCCCGTATTCCCCAGACCAGGGATAGTTTCCGTATGACCCGCCGGTTATCCGTAAATGCAAATATGGAGGCGGAGGGACGGTGGCTGGATATCCTGAGGGCAGTGTAACCCGAGTATGTATAGGTGATGATGGCTTTGGCATGGGTTTGTTCTGCCATGCTGCATGCGGCGTAACAAATCGAATCTGAAAGGAAGGTGCGGCTGAACTCACGCGGAGGATTTTTCCGGAAATAATTATATCCCTTCTCCGTGGCATCAATGACTTTCTGCATGCTCTGAACAACGGTGGCAGGATATTTACCGACCGATGTTTCTCCGCTGAGCATAAGCGCATCTGCCCCGTCCAGCACGGCATTGCCCACATCATTGGCTTCTGCCCGAGTGGGACGGAAGTTCGTGATCATGCTCTCCATCATCTGCGTGGCAATGATCACCGGCTTGCTGCGGCTGATGCATTTGCTGACAAGGTCTTTCTGTATCAGGGGAACCTGGTCGAAGGGGACCTCCACCCCGAGATCACCGCGGGCCACCATAATGCCGTCCGACATATCGATGATCTGGTCTATCTCCTTCAGTGCTTCGGGTTTTTCGATCTTGGCAATGACCCTGGCATGCGGCCTCTTGCTGTGTTTGATAAGCTCTTTCAGTTCAAGAATGTCGGTTACGCTCCTGACGAATGACAGGGCAATCCAGTCTATTCCCTGTTCGAGTGCAAAAGCGGCATCTTCAATATCCTTGTCTGTAAGGCTTGGAAGGGAAATTTTGGTCTGGGGGAGGTTTACTCCCTTTTTAGATGACAGGATTCCTCCGGCAATGACTTTTGTGGTCACCTCGTCCCTGCCGTTCGTCCCGGTAACTTCCAGGCATATTTTTCCGTCGTCAACGAGGATCTCTTCCCCTGCTTTGACATCCCTTGCCAGGAATTTATAACTCATATATGCCTGCTCTGCGGTCCCTGTGCAAGGTTTGTTAACCAGGCGGAAACTTTTCCCGTTGACCAGTTCCACCCCGTTGTTTTCCACATCACCTATGCGCAGTTTCGGGCCCTGCAGGTCCGCAAGCATGGCCACGTTGGTCCCGTTCTCCTCGTTGATCTCCTTGATCAGGTTGATGGTTTTCAGGTGTTCTTCATGGCTCCCGTGTGAAAAATTTAGCCGGCAGACATCTATTCCTTCCTCATAAAGTTTTTCCAGCACCGTTTTTGAGGAAGAAGCCGGTCCCAGCGTGGCGATAATTTTGGTATGAGAGCGTTCGTGTCTAAATTTTAAAGGGCTCATTGTACATAGTCTTCATACGTGCGTGGAAGCAATCCTAAACTCATTACACAGTTGTATTCATAGGTTTTATGCGGTTTGATTGCCACACCGATCGAATTAAATCTCGGGTTCAGAAGGTTCCTGCGGTGTCCCAGGTCCTCAATTCCTTCATCGATCAGCAGCTGCAGGACGATCTCCTCGGGAGTATACCGGCCGTAATAAATGTTCTCGCCAACTTCCATGTAATTCTTCATTACCGGACTGTATCGCTTATTAAATGCCCTGTGTCCCTCGTAGCCCTTCTTGCCTGAGGCTACCGCGTGATCCCTGGCAATATTGTATAGCTCTTTTTCAGGGCTTAGCATTGGCAGGTCTTTGATATTCTGAAGGTCACGGACCAGGGACCTGATATAATCATTGCTTTTCATGTCTTTCAGGAAAAGGTAATGACTCAGTATGGTCTCTGCAAAACGCTGACCGTCTGCCCTGGCCAGGTTGGCAAACAGGACCACCCTTTTCTCATCTTCATTCAGAAAATCAGAATCAATGGCAGTATTGGCCCTGGCAATTACGGAATCATCCCAGGACCTGAGCAGGGTTGAATCCTGTGCTTCCAGTGGGAGGATTCCCGCAAAGGCCAGCAGCAATAAGGCAAAATTGTACTTCATGATTCAAGATCCCTTATCATGTAAATATCGTAATCCCTGAATGCAAAAAATCCCAGTTTTTCATACAGGCGTTTTGCCGCGACATTATCCTTATGAACTTCCAGTTTTACCTGCTGTCCTGTTTTCCGGATCCATTCAAGCGATTCCCTTGCCAGTTCGGTGCCAAGTCCCCTTCCCTGATAAGCTGGCAGTATCCCGAAATGATGGAGGTAGATCCTCCGGCCATCCCAGGTCATCCAGGAGGAACCGATGATCTTTCCGTCTTCATAGTCTTCCATTACCAGCAGCCTTCCTCCCCGCTCAATACAGCGCTCAATCACCTCTGCACTGTCTCCCCTTTCGGGCTGGGTAAGATCCGTTTGCACCCACAGATCATAAATCGTCTCAAAGTCTTCAGGCCGGTAATCCCTGATCCTGGTCTTAATCTCCGCCACCTTCGCTGTCATCCTTTATCACATATAACTGTCCGTGCAGGTATCTGAGAACCCTGATCTTTTCGTCCTTATTTATGAACCCGTATTCGGAAACGGCGTCGTAAATCTCGCCATCGATCATTACCTTGCCTGACGGCCTGAGCACTGATTCGGCAAGCCCGGTTTTACCAACCAGCTTCCCGGGTTCGCTCTCAACGCCTAGGAAACCATCATCCGTATCCATTTCCTTATCCAGCGCCAGGCCGGCGAAGGCCTTATTGGTAAATAGCTGTTTTCCCAGGTACAGCGATAGGACCAGGGAAAGGAACATGGATGTGATGACGATAAAGAACTTCTTGACCACTTCGGAAAAAGCAATGTTCCATTCCAGGTCGAATACGAGGTTATCCACCATCGCCAGTGTCAGTCCCGTGATAACCAGCAATATGCCGGCAACCCCCGCCACCCCGAATCCGGGAATGGCAAATATCTCAACGCCGATCAGGATGAGTCCCACGATAAAGACCACCAGTTCCCAGTTCTGTGCCAGTCCCTCGAGATAGAGCGGCGCAAAATAAAGGATGGCCGCCAGTGCGGATGCTGCCAGTGGGAATCCGATGCCGGGGGACTGAAGCTCGAAGTAGATACCGCCCACCAGTACCATGATGAGGATGCCGCTGACAATCGGGTTCAGCAGGAGCCCGATGACCTTGTCGAGTGGACTGGATTCGTGTTCTACAACCTCGTAGTTTTCTATGTGGGCCTGTTCCAGGACACCTGTGAGATTTTCTGCTAGTCCCTCGCAAAACTCAAACTTCATTGCCTCCTCAGCAGTGAATGTCAGTACCTTGCCGGTGTCTGAAATCCCCTTAACATACAGGGACGGGTCCACCATCGCTTCCGCGATCGCAGGATCCCGGTGCCAGCGTACAATGGTATCATTGCCTGATATAACCGTATCCCTGCCGTGCGATTCGGCAGTTGCCCGCATCATCGAGCGCATGAAGGACTGGTATTTATCGGGGACCATCTCACCGGTCTGGTTTACGACCGTTGCAGCCCCGATGCTTCCCCCGGGCCGCATGTATATACTGTCACAGGCAATGGCAATCAGGGCTCCCGCAGAGGCGGCATTGTTATCTATAAAAATCCACACAGGGATCCGGGAATTCAGGATCTTTGTGCGAATGGAATCGGCGTCGTTGAGCGTTCCCCCATAGGTATTCATCCGGATGATTATAAGATCAACCTTCAGGCTCTCGGCCTTTTCGAAGGCTTTCTGGGTGAGCCTCCAGGCAGGTGGTGCGATGTTCTCCACAATTTCATATGTATACACCGTGAATTTATCGGGAGCATTCTCTTCCGCTGCCGGTTGCGCCGACAGTCCGATAAGGGCTGTCAGGGCCATCAAGTATATTATTCTTCTTTGCATGCTTTAAAAATACAAAAAGTAAATCAGATCTGATTTTGCCGGCAAAAACTTCTAACTTTGCCATCACCTGCTCGAAGAGCCCGGTTATCATGCTGATTTAATCTTACAAAAAACCAAGTGATGAATCTATCTGAATTGTCAGCCATATCTCCGATAGACGGCAGATACAGGGGAAAAGTGGAGGAACTGGCTCCTTTCTTTTCCGAGTTCGGCCTGATCCGCTACCGTGTTTTCGTTGAGATTGAATATTTCATCGCACTCTGTGAACTGCCACTGACCGAACTGTCCGGACTGGATGCAGAAACATATGAAAAACTGCGGTCCATATACACGGAATTCTCCGTACCCGATGCGGAACGGGTCAAGGAATTTGAGAAGACAAGCAATCACGATGTAAAAGCTGTCGAATATTTTATCAAGGAAAAATTCGACGGACTCGGCTTATCCGGACTGAAGGAATTCATCCATTTTGCCCTGACCTCGCAGGATATTAACAATACGGCAACTCCCTTATCCCTTAAAGATGCCATGGCGCAGGTTTACTACCCGGTATTCGAGGAATTTCTCCGGATGCTCAGGGAAAGATCGGACCAGTGGGCCCTGGTTCCCATGCTTGGAAAGACCCACGGGCAACCCGCATCACCGACCCGTATGGGCAAGGAAATGAAAGTATTCCTCGAGAGGCTCGAGGTCCAGTTGAAATCCCTGAGGGGGATCCCGTATACAGGCAAGTTCGGGGGGGCAACCGGAAATTTCAATGCCCATCTTGTTGCTTATCCTGCGGTGGACTGGATCCTGTTTGCCGACCGTTTCGTGGGCGAGAAACTGGGACTGGAAAGACAGAAAACCACCACACAGATTGAACATTATGACCAGCTCTCAGCCCTTTTCGATAATCTCAAACGGATAAATACCATTCTGCTGGACCTTGCGCGGGATATCTGGTCTTATATCTCCATGGAATATTTCAGGCAGAAGATCAAAAAAGGCGAAGTCGGATCCTCCGTCATGCCCCACAAGGTAAATCCCATCGATTTTGAGAATGCCGAAGGCAACCTGGGAGTGGCGAATGCACTGTTTGAACATCTCGGCGGCAAGCTGCCGGTTTCCAGGCTGCAGCGCGACCTGACAGATTCAACCGTACTGAGGAATATCGGGATGCCCCTGGCACATACCGTACTTGCCCTCAAATCCCTTCAGAAGGGACTTGGGAAGCTGATCATTAATGAAGAAAAGATGAAAGAGGACCTTGGGCAGAACTGGGCTGTCGTTACAGAGGCGATACAGACCATTCTCAGGCGCGAGGGATACCCGAAACCCTACGAGGCACTGAAGGACCTGACCCGGACCAATAAAATTATCACCCGTGAGATAATACATTCCTTTCTGGATACGTTAAAACTAGATGCAGGCGTCATTGAAGAACTCAAACGCATTACACCGGAGAATTATACCGGTATCTGAGAAAACAGAATCCCGACTCCTGACAAGCCAATGAAAAGAATCAAGACCATTGCGGGCTATATTAAACCTTACTGGGTTTTCGCAGTACTGAATATCGTCTTCAATGTACTATCCGCTTTTTTTGCCCTGTTTTCCTTTGTCATGGCCATCCCTTTCCTGAGGGTCCTTTTCAAGACCCAGGAACTGGTCACCGAAGCGGTACCCTTCGCACTCAATATGGAATCGATGCAGCATACTTTCAATTACTACATCAGTTCCATGATCATCAAACAGGGTGATGCTCCGGCCTTATTGCTGGTATCAATAATAGTGGTTATCCTGGCTTTGTTGAAAACCGGGTTCAAATTTTTCGCGAACTACTTTATTGCCCCGGTAAGGGTGGGCGTGGTCAGGGACCTGCGGAACAAGGTTTACG
>CBFDEE010000062.1:0-10103 GCA_965603745.1 uncultured Bacteroides sp.
TCAAGTACAACCTGGAGATGGTATACCGGTGGATGCGGGACCGGGGATCCTGTCGAGGATGGCGAAATATTTAACACCGGGATCCTCTCTGAAACAAGAACCTACTACTTGAGGGCCGAGGACCCCTGCGGGAATACAGACTGTGTCTCGAAAACCATAACCGTCATTGCTCTCAGCATCGATACCCAGCCTGAGAATGAAACCGTATGTGTGGGAGGCGATGCGTCCCTTTCCGTTGGTGCGACCGGCTCAGGTGTTGAATACCAGTGGAAAAAGGGCGGAGCGGATATTTCCGGGGCAACCTCGGCATCGTATTCTATCACCGGTGCGGAATTAAGCGACGCCGGTTCATACACCTGCGTCGTAAGTGACGGAATCTCCACGGAGAACAGCGATGCAGCCGTAGTCACGGTACTGGAGGAACCGGTGATCACATCACAGCCTGCCGCAACGGCCACAGCCTGCTACGGGGAAACCGTGCAGTTTGAGATCGTGGCCCAGGTCACCGATGCTGCCACCTTCCAGTGGAAAAAGAATACCGTGGACATAGACGGGGAAACAGGAAGCAGGCTTGACTTCGCAAGCGCCACTCCCGATGACAATGGTTTCTATAACTGCTTTATTGATGACGCCTGCGGTGACCTGACAACGACCGGCACCAGTTTGAGCGTCGGAAATGATTTGCCTCCGATTGATCTCGGCGATGACCAGGTTGTGTGCAGAAACGAAGGAGTAATGCTTTCGGCAGCATCAGGCTACACCAGTTACCTGTGGAGCAACGGGGAAACCACACAGAACATAACCGTGACGAACGAGGATGGTGATTATTCCGTAACAGGAACAGATAATTACGGATGCGAGGGGGTCTCGAATACGATAAACCTGAGTTTTGTGGGACCTTACGAGGGTGCAGAAATATGTATCGTCACCGTGGATTCGGTCACCGGCAAGAACATGGTGGTCTGGGAAAAAACCAACGATGCCGGTATTGATTCCTATAACGTCTGGAGGGAAGGATCAACGGTAAACGATTCCGTCCTTGTGGAGAACGTCGCCTATGACGACGAGAGCGTGGTTGTTGATGAAGGGTCAGAACCGGAATCCAAGGCTCACAGGTACTGGATCACAGTTGTTGACAGCTGCGGAAATGAATCCCTGCGGAGCAAGGTCCATAAGACTATGCTGCTGAGCACTACCACCTCGGCTGCGGAAAATACCATAAATCTCAGCTGGCTTGAATACGAGGTTGAAGGACAGCCATACCTGTTCATCGGGTATAAAATATTTCGAAGTGCAACATCCAGTAGCTTTTCTCTGATCGATTCCATGTCATCGGGCAGCCCGCTGTACCGGCACAAAGATCCACCCGCCGGGACAAATTTCTACCGGATTGCGGGACGCCTGGAAACACCGTGCAGCACAGGTGGTGGTAAAAAGGCGGGGACCGGGCCCTATAACCATTCTCTCTCTAATATGGATGATAATAAACTGAAGGATCCGGCTACAGGAATATACCAGGAAGTTTCGGATGGGGAACTGGCCATCTACCCCAATCCCTTCGACAGCTATACCATGCTGCGCTTTAATAATCCTGAGCATTCTGAATATACCCTCTACCTCAGGGATCTGAGCGGAAAGCTGGTACGGGTACAGAAGGATATTACCGGTCAGAAGATCCGCCTTGACAGCGGCTCCCTGAACCCGGGGTATTACCACGTAGAGATCATCGGTGAAAAGATATTCAGGGGCAGGCTGATTGTACGGTGATTTGAGCCACTGCCGTATAATTCAGCGAGAATGACTAACTGAGGGTATTATTCATTCTGAACCTTATTTTGAGTTAATGCTCAAAATTCAGTGAAAAATGAATAATACCCGATGTAATGTTGAGGTGTTTGTGCAGCTAGAATTCCTCCGCTTTCATGAGCCAGAATATCCCCTGGTAGTAGTTCCACACCTGGTTCAGTCCCCCGGGCGAATACAATTCAATGTAATCCGTCTTGATGACGGTCCGGTTATTGAATATCTCTTTCTGGTACAGCCTCTGTATGATCCCCCGGGCATAGGCAAACACGTACAGTACCGCCGTGCCCTTAAAATCATTCACAACGACAAGTTCCATGTCTTCATCCCCGGCAAAGTCGAACTCAAACACCGTGGCATTCGTGATCGTTTCCCCGATGGGAGCCTGGATAATGCGCCCCTTGTAATCAATCATGATGTAGCACATCCCTTTCAGGCATTCCGTGGTAATTGCCTCCCCGGAAGAAAGCACACCTTTCCCGTATGAGGTGGATGAAGATTTAAGAATCTCGGTTTTTTCACCCGCGAATTCCAGGTTATTGATTTTTGTCTGGGAAAAGGCCCAGGATGACAGCAGGACGGCCAGAAGTACTGCCAATCCCCTGTTTAAATATGTTTTCATGATTTTCATAGTTTATTTTCTAAACCTAAAGTTAAGAATTTCCTGCTAATTGGATTCTCCGGGCGGTTTCAGAACACGGCAGGCAATTGTACCACACAGAAATATCCGAAAACAAGGAAGGCAATGACAAGTCCAGCGCCGAGCACCCAGTTGGGCCTGAGCATTTTACCGACTTCAGGTTTGAAGAGCCGTGGAAGTATGACATACAGGCCGATGCCGATCCATAATGCCTGCAGGGGCGTAAGAAGCAGTCCGTCAAGTATGGCGCCGAGTTTTACCAGGACCACCGGGCGCAGGTTGAAACTGTAAACGATGATCATGTTTGACAGGAAAAAGAAGACCAGGAACAGCCGGAATTGCATGATCCATGTGAATTTTCTCGCGAAAGCAGGAATGCATATCCGGAAGGCATCAGCCAGGAGCCTCGGCCAGCCCGCCAGCTGTCCCACCAGGGTGCCGATCAGGGCCGCGGTACCTCCGAGTAAGAAGAGGAAGCCTCCCGCACTGCCCCAGCCGGATGAAAAAATACCGGAGAGCTGAAGCGCCACTTTTTCGCCGCTGGGGGCCAGTTTAGCGGGACCCAGGACGCCGGCACCTGCGATCATAAATCCCAGGGTTATCAAAGTACCGAGGATAATCGCAAAGCTGGAATCATAATATACAATGCGGCACCATCCGAGCAGTCTCCTGCCATCCTCGGGACCCATATCCTTGAGCCTTACGATATCCGCGGATTTTCCAAATACATCTTTCTTTGCGGCCCCGTAACCCGCGCCTATGATCCAGTAACTGTAGAATACCTGGCTGGCAAACCCGCCGGCACCCCATCCCAGGAGAGGCAGGATCTCTTTCCAGGGATTGCTGCCCACCCCCTGTTCAATGGCCCAATCGGGTACGGCCGGGATGCGCGGGATAAAACCCCTTAAAAACTCATCCCAGCCCGGAAATACCACGGCCGCCACCCAGAGCACGCCCACGATCATGACAAACACCATAATGCTCATAACGATCTTGATCAGGTCGAATTTCCCCATCCAGGCGATAAGGAAGGCAAAAACGGTTACGATCCATCCCCCTATGGAATAGCTCACAGGAAGCAGGCTGCTGAGAAAAACCCCGGCGGCGGTTGCCAGGGAACCGATGGCAATAGTCGCCGAGACAAACTGGGCCACCAGTACGATCCAGACGGCCCAGTTCCGTGGACCCGGCATCCGGGCGAACATGTCGATCATGCCCTCACCGGTGCATACCGTATAACGGGCACCGCTCATCCCGATCCAGAACTTCAGGAAGATCCCGCTGATTATCACCCAGATGATTCCCGTACCGAAAATGGCGCCGTTCCGGGTTGCCAGGATCACCTCACCCGACCCGATGTATTCAGAAGCCCAGACGATGGAGGGACCCAGGACTGCCAGGATGGCAAATCCAGTCAGGGGAGCTTTGATGGAAGGCTGTGATTGCACCAGTTAAAGATAAAAAAAATTCAGTCTTGCTTTACTGTCCGGACACAGGCCAGGTCCGGTTCAGACATCTGGAAGACATTAATACGATCGGATTAAAGCACCGAAGGAATTGTTTGACAAGACGCCTGACCTTGCAAAGCAAGGTAGCGTCGGTTTAGCAATTCCGAGGTGCCTTCAATGTGTAGCGGCGAATTAATATACCCGGTGAGTATAAAGAAAAAGGGCCATCCCAATATGATCTGGAACGGCCCCTGGTCTGTTACGCCGGATTTTTATTTTTTCTTTGTCTCCTGCGGGCCGCCGGATGACTTGGAAATCGAATCGCGCATGTCGGTGTCGGCCTGGATGTTCTGGAATTTATAGTAGTCCATTATACCCATGTTCCCTTTGCGGAACGAGTCGGCCATGGCCAGTGGGATCTCGACTTCGGCCTCGATTACCTTGGCACGCGCTTCCTGCGCCTTGGCAAGCATTTCCTGCTCGAGGGCAACGGCCATTGCACGGCGTTCCTCTGCCTTTGCCTGGGCAATTTTCTTGTCGGCCTCGGCCTGATCGGTCTGAAGATAGGCTCCGATGTTCTTTCCAATGTCGACATCTGCGATATCAATGGACAGGATCTCGAAAGCAGTCCCGGCATCCAATCCTTTGTCAAGAACGACCTTGGATATGGAATCGGGATTTTCCAGAACGGCTTTGTGGGAGTCCGCTGAGCCGATCGAGGATACGATCCCCTCACCTACCCTGGCCAGTACAGTATCTTCACCTGCACCACCGACCAGTTGTTTGATGTTGGCACGAACCGTCACCCTTGCCTTGGCGATCAGCTGTATACCATCCTTCGCCACCGCAGCAACGGGCGGGGTATCAATGACTTTTGGATTAACCGACATCTGAACGGCCTCGAAAATATCCCGGCCGGCCAGGTCGATGGCAGTAGCCATCTGAAATGTCAGCTCAAGATTTGCCTTATTTGCGGATACAAGGGCATGTATTACTCTTTCCACATGCCCCCCGGCCAGGTAGTGAGCTTCCATATCATCCCGCTTGATATCCTTCAAACCGGCTTTATGGGCCTCGATCATTGATCGCACAATGATAGACGGCGGAACCTTCCTCCAGCGCATGAGTATCAACTGGAGCAGGGAGATTCTGACTCCGGAGATCAGGGCCGAAAACCAGAGTCCGACGGGAATAAAATAGAAAATGATCCATAATCCGATGATGGATCCAACAATGATTACTACATAAATACCTACTGATCCCATAATTATTCTTCTTTAATTGATTTTACTACTACTTGTGTATTGAGTACTTTAATGACTTCTACAGGTGTATGCTGGTCAAGGAATCCCCTGTGTGACTTCCCTTCGACAATGAGACCGTTGATCATGACCCTTCCTATAGGAGCCATGCGGCTAATGGACTCTCCGCGGTCACCTACCTTGATCCTGTCTTCCTCCAGTCCGACCTCCACCTTGCTGTCAATGCCCTTGTTCAGCATCAGGCGCTTCCAGGTTCTGGCCCTTAAAACATAGGCCCCTCCTCCCACTGTAAGAACCAGAGTGGCAACCAGGGTATAGTTACCTACCGTATTTCCATGAGTCGAATATGCGAAATACACGGCAAGGGCCATCAGGATTGCCCCTCCGATCCCTGCGATGGTCACACCGGGAACCAGGAGGAATTCGACGATAAAGAGAAAGATCCCCAGGACGATCAACAGGATGATTGCGAATATCGACATATCAGAAATATAAATAATTATTCTATGGTAGCCGTTAATCCCCTGTCCACCAGCGCATGCCTCATAGGCCTGAGAAGGTCGAAACTGCCCGATTTTACATCACATTTCCCCTTGTAATGCACAAGGTAAGTGCATTGCTCTGCCTGTTCTGTAGTATGTTCGCACACTTCGATAAGACTCTCGATCACAAAATCAAACGAATTCACCTCATCGTTATGAAGGATAAGTGAATTCTTCCCCACACCTTCCACATCACTGAATTCCTCAATGACCGGAAATTCCTTAGCCTTCTCCTTTTCAGCCATGACTTTAAATTAACCAGAACAAAAATAAGAATTTCTTTCCGTATCAGCCTTTCTGTATGAATTATTCTTTCTCCAGAGCTTTAAGTTTGCTGAAACTGCCTTTCTGTCCGTCGTAATAGCCGACAATGAATGCGTCAGGGTAGCCGAGGGACTTAACCCTGATCAGGGCGGAGCGTGCATTCTCCATCCGGGTGAACTTGCCTGCAAAATATCTCGTCATACCCCTTCCGGGGATGGATTCAGTGGTGATGGGTGAAAGTCCCCCGAAATGATCATACGCAACCTCATTACTGAAAACGGCTATCTGGATACGGTAAAATACTCCCGGGGGAAGGCTGAAATCGTGTTCAAAAGGCCGTTCCTGGCTGTAGAGGGACTCATCCGTAATCCTGAACCCGCCAGGCGGTTCATTTCCCGGTGCCGCATCTCCCGGAGATTTGTCTCGCGGCGCTTTTTCTCCTGGTGATATTTCTACTGCTGCCGCATCTCCCGGCATTGCCTTGCCCGGCTTTTTGTCCGGCGGATACCCGGGTACTTTCCCATGAGGTGCTGGAGTGGACGGGGACCGGATCTCAGCGAGTATGGCCAAGAACTCTTCCGTCAGCCTGTAATGGTAGACCGTTATGCCGTTCAGGACCGTATCCCTGACAAGGAACTGATGCGGGGATCCCTGCCCTGCTGTCCCCGCAACACTGGCGGCCAGGTTCCTGAATTGCTCATCTGCAAGCACTTTGTACACTTCCATACTGTCTTCAATGTTTTCGATCTGTTTCTGCAGCTTTCCCCTGGGAACGGGATCATCCATCCCGGCTGCCTCTTTTCTCCATTCAATAGACAGGCGGCGGAGGGAATCGGCCCGTACCTGGTACCGGATTGCCTGGTCCAGGATCCGGTTAAAACCGTGATCGCTGAGCAGGATCAGCATGCTGTCCGTGGCCTGATCCGTGCCGGGAACGGTATCCCGGAAATCAACCGAAGCCGCCGGCAGAACAATGCTGCAAAGAAAAAGTACCAGGCCTGCGGATCTGGAAACCGGGGATTTAAACATACTGTTGATAAATATGTATAAGGCATACATAGATTTGCATCCTAATACCATAAAGGCATAGAGCGAAATTAGCAAATATATTTTGCTTTTGGCCGAATGTGCGGGGATGGAAATTGTCCCAATCTTTGTAATTTTACCTTTCACATAAAAAACGATCTACCGTATGGCAGAATTAAGTGAAGGAATGAAAGCCCCGGATTTTACAGGAAGTGACCAGATTGGGAACCGGATTTCTCTGGGGGATCTTAAAGGGAAAAAAGTAATTCTGTATTTTTATCCGCGTGACAACACAACGGGATGCACCGCCGAGGCATGCAACCTGAGGGATAATTACGGTGATCTGACCGGACGTGGTTTCGAGGTTATCGGGGTCAGCGCCGACAGCGAAAAATCACACCAGAACTTCATTTCCAAACACGGGCTGCCGTTCAAGCTGGTGTCCGACACGGATAAGACGGTACTGAAAGCTTACGGGGCATGGGGACTGAAAAAGAATTACGGCAGGGAGTACGAAGGCATCATACGAAAAACCTTTATCATAGACGAAGAAGGGGTGATCCTGAAGATATTCAACAAGGTCGATACTAAAAACCATACACAGCAGATACTGGAAGCGCTGGGATAGGCTGACAGGGGTATTCGGAATAATAAAAGCGGCCGGACCGGCAAGTCTTACAGACAAAAAGCATAGAAAGAAATTTAATCCAGAAATAATGAGCGAAGAATCAAACGGAAACAAGATCAGGCAGGAGAAACTCAAAGCACTGCAGCTCACGCTTGACAAAATTGAAAAAGGATACGGGAAGGGGACCATAATGAAGATGGGGGATTCCGCCGTAGTAAACGTGTCTGCCATACCATCCGGCTCCATATCACTGGATATCGCCCTGGGTGTTGGCGGATACCCGCGGGGAAGGGTGATCGAAATCTTCGGTCCCGAATCTTCCGGTAAGACAACCCTGGCCATTCATGCCATTGCCGAGGCTCAGAAAGCTGGCGGGATCGCCGCCTTTATTGATGCGGAACATGCCTTTGACAGGTTCTACGCAGAAAAACTCGGGGTCGATATCGAGAACCTGTATATTTCACAGCCCGACGACGGTGAACAGGCCCTCGAGATTACAGACCACCTGATCCGCTCCGGGGCCATCGATATCATCGTGATCGATTCCGTGGCCGCCCTGACCCCGAAGGCAGAGATCGAAGGGGAAATGGGGGAATCCAAGATGGGACTCCAGGCCAGGCTCATGTCCCAGGCCCTGAGAAAGCTTACCGCCAATATCGCCAAGACCAATACGACCTGTATGTTCATCAACCAGCTGAGGGAAAAGATCGGTGTCATGTTCGGTAATCCGGAAACAACGACCGGCGGCAATGCACTTAAATTCTACTCCTCGGTTCGCGTAGATATCCGGCGCATCGGCCAGCTCAAGGAAGGAGAGGAGGTACAGGGGAACCGGACCCGGGTCAAGATCGTCAAGAACAAACTGGCTCCGCCATTCAAGAAGGCTGAATTCGATATCATATACGGTAAGGGGATCTCACGGATAGGAGAACTGATCGACCTCGGGGTGGACCTGGACATAGTCAAAAAGAGCGGCTCCTGGTTCAGCTATGATGAAACCAAACTGGGACAGGGACGCGATGCCGTAAAGCAGCTGCTGGCAGATAATCCTGAACTCGCTGAAGGTATTGAATCCCGGATCGTGGATGCCTACAATGGCTCCAAAGAATAATCCGGGACCGGCGGATTCAATTGCTTATTGCGGGACAGCATTTTTTTTTAAGTTTCAGTAATTTTATCCCCTGCTTAAGCTGAGTATTAACCATAAAACCGATAATATGAACCGCAATTTTTTCATTGCCATGCTCTGTGCGGGCATTCTCCTTGCATCGTGTACACAAACGCCCGACGAATCCGGGATTGCCGGTGATTTTTCAGGAACGCTCACCCAGGATGAGATAGAAGGCGGTGTGCTGAGCGCCGAGATCCTCTGGAAATTCGGACGGCTCGGCGACATGCAGCTTTCCCCGGACGGGAAGACAGCCCTTTACACGGTCACACGTTACGATGTTGAGACCAATAACTCCATCACCGATATCTTCAGCGTTCCTACGGAAGGAGGCGATGCCGTGAGGCTCACCGACGGTAAAGGGAAGTATAACAGTCCACAGTGGTTCCCCTCAGGCGAAAAGATCGGCTACCTTTCATCAGCATCCGGAAGTTCACAACTCTGGGAGATGGACCCGGACGGGAACGGTAAAAAACAGGTCTCCAGGGTTGACGGCGATATCAACAGCTTTGACTGGTCCCCCGACGCATCCCATATCCTTCTCACCATGGATGTAAAACTTGATGAAACCCCCCAGGAGGTATATCCCGACCTGCCCGAAACCAACGTCAGGATCATCGACGACCTGATGTACCGGCACTGGAATGCCTGGCACGATTATGCATACAGCCATATTTTCGTGGCTGAGTATTCTGCGGCCGGAGTCGGAGTACCGGCGGATATTATGGAGGATGAACCATGGGATGCACCCCTGGCCCCATTTCAGGATCCTGCGCAGATCAGCTGGAGCCCGGACGGCAAACAGATCGCCTATACCTGCAAAAAAATGAAGGGCAGGGAATATGCCCTCAGTACCAATTCCGATGTTTACCTGTACGACCTGGAATCAGGTGATACAAGAAATCTTACGGAGGGAATGCCCGGATATGACAGGTATCCTTCCTTCTCAGAAGACGGCGGGAAGCTGGCTTTTCAGAGTATGGCCACACCCGGATACGAGGCCGACCAGGTCAGGTTGTTCGTGATCGATATGGAAAGCGGGGAGAAGGAATACTTGACCGAAGGGTTCGACCAGGACATTGACCAGGTGGTATGGAAAGGAGATAAGCTGTACTTCATCAGCGGGATCCATGCCACCTTCCACCTGTTTGAAATGGATGTAGAAAGCAGGGAGATTAGGCAGATTACCGAGGGACCGCATTCATGGGGATCCTTTGCCCTGGCCGGGGATGTGCTTATCGGCACCCGGCAGGATGTTGCCCTTGCTACGGAAATCTATCGCGTTGATCCCGCCAGCGGCAAGGCTGACCAGATCACGTTCA
>CBFDEE010000063.1:0-10067 GCA_965603745.1 uncultured Bacteroides sp.
CCCGCTTTATCGATATACTCTTGGTACTCTTTTTCATCTCTGATCCTGATCTGGGCAATGAAGTAATGAGTCATTGTGTTGGATTGTTTTCAATATTAATTTCGATCGGCAATTCCTTATCCGGCAGACCGGCTGTAAGTTCTACTGCTTAACAGTTTCAGGATCGGTCAGTATGGTTTCCCCCTTGATCAGCCACGAGATCCCGAATAACCATAGAGCCAGGGTTTCCAGCCAGAAGATGGGATCACATTCCTGAAGGTCCGGGCATTTGTCTTTCAGGCAGAAGGCATACAGTGCAATTAACACAAGGCATAAAAGCATCCCGTACCCGAATGTCCTGTAGAATTTATTCCTCAACAATTTCCTTTCGGTGGGTTGTTCCTTTTTAATGGTAAACAGGCAGATTGAAAAATAGGAGAGAACAATAAAGAACAGGGCAGCCGACACAAAATGGATGGTACTGATGACCCCGTTGTTAATTGGTTCAGGAATGCAAATGCTGAAGGGACCGCTTACAGATGTCGGACAAAATGCTACTCCCAGGGCAAAGAGGCAGGCCAGGCGGCCGGCGATTACGTCTCTTTTATCATATCCTTTGTATGAAAACAGGAACAGGGCAATGGCACAGAGAATTCCCACAAAGATGTTTCTCATGTTCGTGTGGTAATATGCGCTGATGGAACTCTGAACTTCCATGCAGCCGCCGAACGACAAGGATCCGATGATAAGCAGTACCGGCAGTGAGACACCAAGAATACCGACCGCCCTTCGCAGGGCCTTGTAGGATATTAACTCGGGACTGGTACTGCTTTCTTCGCTTGGCTGGCAGAATTTCATAATAATTTCTGTTTCAGGGATTATAGATTCAGGGCATTAAAGAAATTTTCGAGTTTCTGACTGTCCAGCAACCCGTTTGTCCTCACACCGCTGCAGAGGTCAATTCCCCAGGGACGGACTTCCTCCCAGGCCCGTCTCACATTGTCGGGTGTGAGTCCCCCTGCAAGAAATACCGGGATATCGACCTTCTCTGTGATCATCCTGCTCAATTTCCAGTCATGGGTCCTGCCCGTTCCACCCAGCTCTTTCACCTCAAGGTTCGGATTACCGCTGTCCAGCAACAGTGCATCAACCTGTTGAGACAACTCAAGGGCCTGGTCGACGGATTTTTCATCCAGTATGTGAATTACCTGGACCAGCCTGATGGCGGGAATAATCTGGCGGATCTGGCTGTATGAACCCTCCACAAGGCGGTCTGTAATCTGTATGGTATTTGTCCGGGTGGCCTGGTGGTGCCGGATGATCTCCCCGGCTGAAGTCTCGCTTGTCAGTAAAAAGGTGCCGATCGGAGGAGGGACATTCCGGGCGATTTCAAAAATCAGTTCATCCGGGATCACCCCCGGTCCGCCGGGCATTTTCCCAACGAGGCCGATTGCATCTGCACCGTACCCGATTGCAGTACGGGCTTCTTCCATACTGCTGATACAGCAGATTTTTATTTTCGGTTGCATCAGGTCAATCATCTTCACGGTAGACCAGCCTGTGTGCAGGCATATTCCTTATCCCGGAGACATTCATACCTTGTACCATGGTACTATGAATACCCAAGTTACTAAATAGGAATGATTTTACAGTCCGTTTGCCAGGCTTGAAGTGTTGGCAGGATTAGAAATTTCGGATGTAATGGTAGTTAAACCTGTCACAGCAGGGGTAAGCCAGTGTCATGGTGTCATGCCAGAGTATATATTCCTGTGGTATTCCTGTTCGGCTCTGATAATCTTCAGGGTGGTGTTGTCTACTGATATTATTTCCCAGCGGTACCTGGCCATTCCTCCCCAGTATCCGACGGCAATTTCAAGTACAGATTCATCTCTGCTCCAGGATCCCTCGAAATCCGCATAGTAAATTGGCGGAGTTGCACACCAGCCTGCATTCTTACGTTCGATGAACGCATTCCCGGAAAGAAAGGTGAAGCCATACTCTTGCTCATTCAGGCTTTCGGATCTTTCATAGCATATTATGCTATCGGTCGCCTGCGGATTGACCCAGCTGCCGATAAGATAATCCGCTTCCGGAAGGGATTTAACATTATCCACCTCGCATGAGGATAACCCGGCAAGAAGAGTCAGGATGATTGATATGGTATTTACAATATTCAATCCGTCTTTTCAGATTAGATGATCCGGGCGCCAGGAAAGTTGCGTGGTTTATGATGATCCTATTTGTAAGAGATCCTTACTGTATCTGATAGAAAGTAAATAGCCACCGGCATGCCGTTTCTGTTATAATCGTAATGGATGGTATAGTCGGAATATATGGGATTACCGTCGTTTATCATGTAACCAGATCTGTAACTTACCGGGTTATTGGGTGAGAAGTTCCGGCCTTCTGTTTTTAATGTCAATCCCCCGGCCATTTTAAAAATTCTGTTGTAAGGATTGGCCTGGCTGTCATACTGGTATTCTTTCGTGCTGATCAACCCCCCGTTATTGTATATTTTAACCAAATGGATGTTCGCTCCTTCATCATAGGTATAGGCATATGAGATCCTTTCCTTATTGAGGCTGCTATCCCCGTATTCCGGGCCATACGGTGACCAGTACCTTACGTTCGGGTATTCCCTGTAATTTACCAGCGAGTCAATATATCCAAGGTCATTGTACCAGTAAAACACGGTATCGGAATTGTACCTCTCGATATCCTGCGGAAAGATCAATCCGCCCTGGACGTCCTTATATATGAATGTGTCGGTTACCCGGATGAGGGTACTCTGGTTGATCCAGGTGTATGAATATTTTTCAAGTTGGTAGTGGTAGGTGGAATCGTATTGTCCTCCCCATAGCGGATCAAATTCAACTACGGTATCGGTGGCGATAAAGATCCTTGACGAAGACAGGTTACCGGAGAGATCATATTCCAGGTTTTCATCACCCAGCCGGACCAACCGGTCTCCTTCATAAACGAAGTCACCAATATTGCTAATACTGGCAACCTTGAAATCAATGGGTTTGTTCACCTGTGTTTCACATGCATGGATCAGGATCGCGATAATTGCTACAAGTATTACTTGAGATGTTTTCATGTAATTATATTAAATACAATCTTTTATAATCCAAATCTGTAATGCCCGATGATCCTGAAATCGAACAGGCAATCGGCAAGTACCTGTCCCCCGCCAATATTATGAATAATTAAGTTTCTTTCTCCATCATCAGACATTTTTTTTGCCACAATTCCAATGTGTGTGATTCCGTTTCCAAGGTCCCAGCATACTATATCGCCTGGCTGGTAGTCCGGCGGGTAGTTACTTAGGGGTTTAACCTCTCCGTGGCGGCTGAAGAAGACCATCAGGTTAGGCACCCTTCTGTGATCGATATTTTTATCAGGGTGGGAGAGTCCCCAGTTATCCGGGTACCTGTCAAAGTTGAGCTTCATGTCTTCATGGACTTCCTTCTGCAGGTCTATTCCGACTTTCCTGTATGCCCGGATAAGAACATCGGTACAAACACCTCTGTCAGCCGGCACATCACCGTTGGGATATTCTATCCTGAAATAAGAGGGATCATATGTAACTTGCTGCCGGGTTAATGTAAGCGCGGAATCAGCCAGCCTGCAGTAGAAGTCTGACTGACCGACGAGTTGCTGGCTGCTCCAAAGCAACACTATGCAGGGAAGGATTATTAGGACACTATGAGAATTTCGTGAGAAGCTCATTATTTTTGTTCTTTCTCCCTCTTCAATTTTCGATCTTGATCCGGATCAGCTGCCTGAGATCTTCAATTAATTCAGGACTGTCAACTTTGATATGCAGTCCCCTGCCCTCTGCATATTTCTTTGCTTCAGCCAGCTCCTTTTTCAGTTTAGGCGAGACATCCGAAGCGGCAACCTTCTCAGCGTGTCCAGCCGTGCTTCTCCCCGTAGAATTTCCATTCTTCAACCGTATCCCCGAACGATTCAAGTATGTACTTCCGGATATTTTCCAGGTGCGTGTAATTTGCCCCGAGGGTCTTAGCCACTTCCGCTTCTGTAGGAAGTGAATCTTTTTTCATAAATGCCTTTTCTTCTGCCATGTATATCTGTTTTTAAAACTCCCGTCCGGTTGATTCGCCTTTAAATAACTGACAGCATATTCCAGCTGAATATCACGGTTATCGTCAATATCTGCCTTGGTCTGGGAAATCCGTATGTCCGGCGGGATGCCGTTCCATTCCACGTGTTCACCATCATATCTCATGGCACATCTTGTGGGGACCCTGAATTTCAGTCCGCTGGGCAGATCGAATTTTTCGTCCGGGACCCCGCCTCCTCCTCCGGTTGTATCCCCGATCACCGTGATGTTTTCAATCTTTTTACACAGGTTGGCCATCGCTTCCGATGTGCTGTAACTTTTCCCGTTGATGAGAAGAACAGTGGGCCGTGTATACTGGAAGTCCCCTGCCGGGTAATAATACCTCAGGGGAAAATACCCTCCCCCTCTCCTGGTCCACAGGGAACCTTCAAGCGTTTCGCTGATCAGGCGGCTGACAAAATAGTCAGAAGCATTGGTCGATCCCCCTCCGTTATGCCGGATATCGATGATCAGTCCTTCCGTTTCATTTACATACAAAAGTACCTCATCTTTCAGGGAACGCGGGGACCTGTAGTAAGAGATGTAATTGTCATTCTCATCAAACAGGTTCGCATGCCCGTCTTTCAGTTCATTGAGCAGGTCCCCCAGCAAAGCTTCCTTGTCCGCCTTGGTGATGCTGGCAAACCCGGGCTGGTAAACGAGGTAAATACTGTCCCAGTCGAGTTTCTTGAACTCAAAAAAAGGATACCAGGTATCGGTAACGCTCCAGAGCTCCTCGAAGTCGGCCATGCCATAATCATCCGTAATAGTTGGTTCTTCTGAGCAGCCTGCCATGAAGATCAGCACTGCCAGGAATATCCTGATAATTTTCTGTTGAATATCAGGCATGGATCCCGCTTCCAGGCCATGCATTGCGGAGAAAAACCGGAGGATCGGAGCCGGTGTTTTGGGTGCTTGCATTTCGTGTCACGTCAATTCCCTCCCGGCTCTGAAGTGGACAGCCAGGGGAGTGAGGAATCAATAAAGATCTGTGTTATAAACTAAAGATTAAGAAATATTTTTGTAATAATATCTAAAGTGTTTCTTTAAGATACTTGTTGAATTTGAATTCCGGGTCATTCTTACGCCCCTTGATGTAAATGATCATGTATCCGATCAGTCTTTCATAGATCCTGCCCAGGCCTTCATAGTTTTCGTCACTTACTTCCTTCTTTTTAATGTTTGCCACGAGTGCCTTTTTTCCATGATTATTTGTCCCTGTCCATAAAACAAAGCGTTAATATACCCAATTTTCGGTTTACCTTCAGTTAGGGGGACCGGATTTTCTACGAGCACGGTACCCATTATGCTTCCTTGATTGCGGAGATTGAATTGTCGTAAATCTTGTTGGCAAAATCCTTGTCTTTCAGGTTTGCTGCATCCTGATAACTGTCCTGTGAAATGACAATCTGGGAGAAAAGAAATCCTGTGACAATGAAAAATGATAGTGTTTTCATGGTAGAGGGGTTTGGTTTGACATCATTGAGATTTATCTGTATATCTCTGTTTTAATTTCATCCTTTTTCAGGCTCGGCCGGGTCCGGCCTGTTGGTCCCGGACCACAGGTACAGGATTTACGGCAGCAGTTGTAACAGGTCGCGTGGATTCCTCCGGCTGCAGAAAACGCTGCACCTTAACTGATTCAAGTTAAATAATTTTGGGAACAGAATCACTTTCCTGTGGCATGATTCCGTGTCCTCTTTGCAATGAAACCCTCTTTTCCTGCAATCCAGATGTTTTTTCCCGTCACGCTGATCCGGTGAATATCCGGGAAATCATTTTTCTTCTCCCAGCTTTCTCCATCATCTTCTGACAGGTAAAGCACGGCCCCGTCATTTTTGTTATTATCTCCTGCTGCGATCCATTTTCCAGCTCCCAGGAAGGCTGCACTTCTTAAACGGTTCGTGGTTATTTCATAAGAGGTAAAACTATCACCTCCATTGTTTGTTACCAGGACTTTCCCCCTGAAACTGACAGCCATTCCCCGCATGTCGCTGGCAAAGCGAATGTCCCTGATCTGTCCGACAATACCCGCGGTATCTCTGAAAACATATTCCCATGTACCGGCATTAATTCCCATCCTGATGATGAATCCGTTCCCTGTTGCGAAAACATCATTCCCTTTTTGACAAAGGTTCAGGATCATGTGTGGTATGTCTTCGTGGATCTCTGTCCAGTTTGTTCCCCCGTTAAGGGTCGTATATAATTCCGGTTTGAGAGAATTACCCGACAGGGCAGCACCGGACAGATATCCCAGGGAATCATTTATGAAACACATACCGTAGAGAAGTAAATTTGCGTCCTTCAGTTTTATTGAAAGATCGGACCATGTCCTGCCGAAGTCAGTCGTTTTAAGCAGGGTTCCCTGCTCTCCGCAGATCCAACCTGTCCGGGAATCAATGAACTGGATCTGTTCGAAGTATACGGAATCCGTCTGAAAGATTTTCTCCCATGTAGACCCTTCGTCGGAAGTCCTGTAAATGTTTCCCGTTCCGTAAGAATAGACGAATCCCGTACTGTCATTTATGAATTCAATGTCATGCAGATGCTCGGTAATTCCGGATTCGATGATCTCCCATTCAGGCTGGGCCGGTCCCGGTATACAGAATAAAACCAGGATTCCTGTCGCAATTATTCGTTTCATGCTGCCAGTGCGTTTGCGAGGTACTTTATCAGCGGCCATAGTGATTATTTTTCCCGTTTCAGCAGTCCCGGGAAATTGACCAGGATCAGGCAAAGTAGTTGTCTTTTTCTTTCATCTCTTCAATAGTTACAGGGAGTCCATCCCGGTAGGAGGGATACCGTGGTTTCCATCCCAGGAGCTCTTTTGCCTTTGCGTTCGACACCCTGCAATTCATTCGCAGTATTGCATAAAAATCATTTCCCAGGACGAGTCTGATCACGAATCCCGGTATGGATCTCGGCCGTTTTTGATTCATCAGTTCAGCCATATGACTGGTAAAATCCTTTTGCGTGGCAGCTGTATCGTCGGCTATCAGGATTTTTTCCCCCAGGGGAAGCCTTTCGATGGTTTTGATGATCGCCGAAGCCGCATCGGCTGCATGGATATTGGGGATGTAATTATCCCCTTTCCCGATTATCATGCTCCGGCCCTTTTCCATCATATTGTACATGAAGCGGAATAATCCGCCATTGCCATAGATCTTTCCATAGATAAGCTGTATTACTTTCGGGTGGTTTGTTTCAATCGCCTCGTTCACCATTGCGTCGGTGTCGATTCCGATCTCAGTCAGGCCTGCCCTGAAGACTGGCCAGCTTTCGTCAGCTACCTCATTTTCCCCTGTTCGGTAGCTTGTTCCTCCCGGTAAAATGACGGGAATGTCATAATGAATTGCCAGGTCCATCGAATTCCGGAAGAAATCATTCGTTTCTTCCCTTAATTCCATTTTGCGTTTGCTGCTTATTCGTTTCCCGGGCCTCACGTCAGGCATCGCCAGCAGTACAATTATATCCAGCCTTTCAGGCAGAGCATTTTTAAAAGTATCTGGATGCCTTATATTTCCGGTAATAGCGTATGCACCCAGTTTCCTGATTCTTTCTGTTTTGCTGTCGGTTCTGGTGAGTACATAGATTTCATTCTGGCCGTCAATAAACCCGGGCAGCAGGTAGCTGCCGACCAATCCCGTTCCCCCGATAACAAAGATCTTCATTCTGTGAAAGCTGTGTTGTTCTTGTGTGGCAGAATGAAAACTTCAAGTTACATAAAAAATCCGTTGCCCGGAAATTGGGAAAACCACCGGTCTTTGATTTGAAAGGAATTGGTTTCAGGTTAAGATCAGTCCCCCAGAAGTTTGTTTTTACCTGATTCTTTCAGGAAGAAGTTCGTCATCATGTTATAGTACCTGTCCTCAAATAATCCCGGTCCGTGCACGGCTCCCGGTACCAAAACAAATTCGGAGGGGACATTCATATCCTGCAGGGCTTTGAAAAGCCTCTCGCTCTGGCAGTGGGGTACCAGTTGATCATCATCCCCGTGAATGATAAGGAACGGAGGATCACCGGGATCAGCATAAGTAGCAGGATCGGCCAGTGCGCACATTTCAGTATTGTCCTGGATTGCACCACCGACCAGGCTTGATTCTGGCATGAAAGTCAACAGGGATCCCTCAAAGAAAATCCGTGGTAAATCCTGTGTTGAGATACCCTTGAAGGCTTGCTGCAATCAATCGAGTCTGCTGAAATGCATCTCGAGGATATGATTATCACTCAGGGTCTGTTCTGTCCACAAATGATCATGATCCAGCTTCAGGACATACAGTATCCAGGTTGAGTCACCAAGGAACACACTTATCTCTCTGGCAGTTCCGTCAACCGAATATTTCCCTTTCGTACCCAGGTAGCTGACCGAATCGCCAGCATAAAAGTGAATCCGCAGTATCGGATCATCAGGCTCTCCGAACCTCAGCGGTTCCCCATCGGCATATCCTTCATAGCATTGCCATTCGCCTTTCAGCAATTCAGGGTTGATCCCTTTATCCTGCTCCCTGCATTCACTCAGCGATAACAGTAAAAACACAATGCATAAAACCCTGTATAAAAACCGGTTCTTCATATTAACATATTGTGTGTCAGACCAGTGTGTGGCCGATAATTAACATGTCGTATTCTTCTCCAAACTCTCCAAACTCATCAGCCGGAGCAGAATTATAAATATCGGGATGTGGATTAATTGGCCCGGCCTGCATCAGGTTGTGAGCATTTCGCAAGGAGCAGAATACAACCGAGGAGCAGGATACAACCGGGGAACAGTACTGATCTTTTCATTTTTTATTATTCTTGTGGAAGTTATTGATCCCGTTCTGGCGGGATGCGATATATCTACCCGTAATTACCCCCGATCCTGCTGAACACCTGTTCCGGCTTCCAGTCAATATCCTTTCCCATGATCATTCTTGTCCCCCTGGTATCAGAAAGCGTAAATCCGTTTTGTTTAAGGAAATCGACACCGGCATGGTTTTCGGCGGGAAGGACTGCTTTATCAGCTTTCGCATATTTAACCTTCATCAATTCAAGGCCTGCTTCTGTTGTAACAGCGAGAATCATTCCTTCACCCAGTCCAGGCATATAAAATCCTGTTGGCAGATTATCCTCAACACAAATAAGCGTGTTTTTCAGGTGGTCTGCCAATAATGATCTGCGGTTTTCCCCCGATACCCTCTCATCCATTTCAAATATTTTTGAGCGCTGAGTTTCTTCATATGGTATAATATCCGGGGACATCCGAAAACCTTTCCAGGGATCATCCCGCCTGAAATACATATACTCCGATACAACTCCGAAACCAGCCTTTTTGTACAGTGGTAAACCAAGTTCGGTTGCTATTAACAGAAAGGTCTCAACCGATCTGTTGTTTCCGTCTATTAATAGTTTTTCAGTGATCTGATATCCTATGCCGGTATTGCGGTAATCTTTACCGACAATGATATGTGCCAGCCATCCTGTTTTGCCGAAAACAATCAATGACCCGACCCCCACGATCTCATTATCCGATATTGCCTTCATGGGATAACAAAATTTTTTTCTGACATAGAATTCAAATTCGGGCACTATATCCGGCCAGCCTTCGGGTTGTAATTTCCGTATCTCATCCAGGTCATTATATGTAACATCACTGATCTTCATTTTTCAATAATTACACACTGTAGCTGCCATACATGTATTCCGGACCTATGAGCGGATTTCCGGGTGCATGATAAAGCAAACAATGGGATCAGTAAAAAACTCAGATGTTTCATGAGTTATTATTTCATTAAACCCTTATGACCACATTTCCCTTTTTGTGCCCTTCATCTACATACCGGTGGGCTTCTACTATCTGTTCCAGCGGATACTGGCTGTCTATGATTGCCTTAACATGCCCTGCTTCGATTAACTCTCTGAGCAGGTCAAGATATTCAGAGCGTAATGTTGGACTTCCATGATCAACAGATATGTATTTTCC
>CBFDEE010000064.1:0-10022 GCA_965603745.1 uncultured Bacteroides sp.
TACCGGAAAGACGATATGATGATCCTTTCCTTTACATCTGATTCTTTCAAGGAGCACTACCTTGAGCTGAAGGAAAAACTGGCGGAGCTGCCGGACGTGGTCAGTACCACGGCCACCTCGGAAGTACCGGGAACAGGTTTTACCTCCAACGGGTACCGCCCGGAAGGATACGAGCGGTGGATCCATTTCCATGCCGTGGATGTGGATTACGATTATGTGAGTACAATGGGACTCCAGGTAACCCGGGGAAGGCCATTTTCAGAGGAATTCTCAACAGATCCCGAGGCTTACATGGTCAACGAAACACTGGTCAGACAGCTGAACTGGGAGGATGCCGTCGGAAGGTCTATATACCGTAACGGCCCGCATACCATTATCGGGGTTGTCCGGGATTTCCAGTTTGCATCGGTGCACCAGGAGATCGCACCGCTGGTCTTTAAAATGGACCCGTATATGGGTTACAGTTTCCTGTTGGTCCGTTTCAACACGGCCAATCTTTCGCGGCTGATCACGCAGATCGACAGGGCCTGGAAGGAGATAGATCCCAATGAACCCTTCGAGTTTTCCTTCATGGATGAGGTCTTCGATCATGTATACCATTCTGAAAAACAGATGAGCAAAATGCTTCTGTATGTTGCCGTTCTTGCTATCCTGATCGCCTGCATGGGCCTTTTCGGACTGGCCCTTTACAACACGGAACAGAAGACCCGTGAGATCGGGGTACGAAAGGTATTCGGTTCGACCGTCACCGGTGTGGTCAGGCAGCTGTCGGGCCGTTTCACGCGGTATGTGGTTCTGGCCAACCTCCTGGCATGGCCTGTAGCCTGGGTGATCCTTCGCAAATACATGCAGATGTATGCCTACCGGATCAATCTCCCGGTATGGGTCTTTGTACTCGCAGCCCTGGGTGTTTACCTGGTCGCGCTGCTGACCATAGGATTCCAAAGCTATAAGGCAGGCAATACCAATCCCAGTGACGCGCTGCGATATGAGTGATCCCTGAAAAATTCCTATTTTGCAGGTCCTAATCTGCAAGCCATGAAGAAAACATTCCTGTCCATCATACTCTGCCTGGCGGGAGCAGGGATCCTGTTTTCCCAGGATTCCATCCCGAAAACCGCTCTGGTCCTGATCGATATCCAGGAATTTTATTTTGACACCACAAAAGCCCCGTTGACAGGCAGATACGAAGCGAGCGAAAAGTCCGCCGATATCCTCCGTCGTTTCCGGGAAACCGGACAGGAAGTAGTCCACATAAAACACAGGGGTGGAGGGGATATCCATGAATATGTGGCACCCCTTCCGGGGGAAACGGTCTTTGTCAAGGAGCATGTCAGCTGTTTCCGCGATACTCCCCTGCTCGAATACCTTCTGGAGAAGGGTGTAGAGCGCCTGGTCATTGTGGGTATGATGACCCATATGTGTGTCGAGGCCGCTACCCGCTCTGCCGATGACCTCGGCTTTGAAACCATCCTGATCCGTGATGCCTGCGCCACCCGTGACCTCAAATACGGGGATGAGATTATTGCAGCCAGGGATGTCCATCTCTCAACGCTCAGTACCCTTAAGGCCTACGCAAAGGTGATCAGTACAGAGGAATTCCTCGGGGAATAGTCCGCCTGCCACCCGGCGAATCTGGTATCCTGCCACCCGGTTTTCCCGGCATCCCGCCACTTCTCCGGGAGCATCATGACATTCCCAAGCTGAGGCTTATTCCGTTTTTCGTATCCTGAGCAGGGGCACTATGACCAGCATGAACGCGGAAATGATCATTAATGCGCTGCCAGGGCCCACGCGATCGGCAAGGAATCCCATTCCCAGGGCAAGTATTGCCGTAAAGAGGGATTTGCCCTGAGATTCGACACTTAATGCCGTAGCAAGTATTCCGGGATCAAGTTGTTCGGTGAACCATGAGATGCCTGCGGGCAGCCTCAGGTTTTCCAGCAGGTACACAAGTACAAAAAAGACGACAGAAAGGACCATTAGATCAAGCCTGTAGAAAAAGCCTGAGAGGACACCGGCTGTAAATCCCGCTGCCAGGGTAATATTGAGCGGGGTGGCGAGTCCCCCGAAAATAGAGGCAAACCGTCCGGAACGCCTTGTGGTAGCGGATGAAAGGAAGTAAATGATAAAATACACCAGTCCGATAAGGAGGGCGGATTTGCGCTCTTTATCCATGCCCGCAAGGAAGGGCAGGGTGAGGGCGAGGGACTGTATCACCGGCTGCAGGTAGTCCTTTACAGCACGGTAATAGCCTCCGTGCGAGGATACATTGAGGATTCCTCTTAAAATACCGGGATGGCGCAATGACTGCCAGAAACTCAGAACCGTGTCCTTCGTCGTTTTCCATATGTCCGCAGATCTTCCGGAGCCGGCCCTGCCGTCAAGCCATTCGGGATAACTCATCATCAGGAACAGTCCCATGATATACGGCACAGAAGACCAGAGGAATATGTGAATGTACCTTCCGGAGTAGAATACCACTGCCGCGGCAAGCAAGGCCGAAACAGCAGATCCGGCCTGAGACCAGGAACGGGTATGACCGTAGTAATGCACTTTCTGGTCCGACCAGCCTTTTCTGTACAGATAATCGATGATCATGGCTTTGTGGGTTCCCGTCCGGAAGGCTTCCCCCAGTCCGAAAACAATGGTGGCAGCACAAAGCATCAGCATGGAAGCGGAGAGGGAATACAGCAGGAAGGAAATGATGTAAAGGCTGAAGGAACTGATCATGGTCCGGCGGCGGCCCAGGACATCGGCAGCCACTCCGGCCGGGACTTCAAAGATATTCCTGGTAAGCTCCCTCAGGGTGTAAAGGATGCCGATCTGCAGAAAAGTAATGTCTTTATCAAGAAAGAAAAGAATAAGGAAGGGTTCAAAAAAACGGAGATTTTTCAGGAACCCGTAGGCACAGAACTTATAGTACTGGATGTCTTTCTTGAAGCCGGCCATATTTGAAAGGAATTGATGAGGCCCGATTATCAGGTACCTGTGAGGTCAGCAAGTCCCCCGAGTATCTTCCTGACATCCGGCACGCCTTCAACGTAATAATCGGCTTTGGTGGTTTTTGTGCCAACCTTGATCGTATAAGCTTTATCCGGGAGGGCATCGAAGGTATATTCATCGGTCCAGTCATCCCCGATAGCCAGTATAAAGTCATAATCCCTGTCACCTATCTTAATGGAAGCCGCCCGGCCCTTGTTTATCCCTGAATTCTTGATCTCAATAACCTTGTCTCCGTCCATGATCTCTAGATTGAGGTTGGTGACCAGGGCTTTCAGCTCGTCCTTGAGCTCCCATGAACGCTGGTTACCCAGGTCGGGGTCCGAATTCCGGTAATGCCAGACAAGCGAGTAGTTCTTGGTCTCGATAAAGGATCTCGGTGTGCGGTCGACGTAAAACGCCAGGATGGGCCGGATGATCTCCATCCAGTCCCTGTCGATCTGTTCTATCATGCCCCAGTCCATGCCGGGTTCTCGGAACCATACACCGTGCTCTGCGACGATATCGATCTTCCATTCATCAGCCGGGAACCATCGGCCCAGCGTTTCCTTATCCCGCCCGGATATGATGACCAGCTTATTGTCTGCAGTGCCGGAAAGCTTCCGGAGCGTTTTGTACAGTTCCCTGTCCGGGTTTACCTTCTGAGGGTCCTTATCGAATCCCATAAGGGTTCCGTCATAATCAAGGAACAGGATCCTTTTGCCTGTTTTGCTGTAGCTCGTGCTGAGGTTCTGCATCATCTTGCCGGTAAACTTGCGGGCGAGCTTGATCTCCTGAATCTCCTTCACCTGCTTCAGGCTATGGAAGAAATCCCCGGCCCACCTTTCCACGTCATAATTTTTGAGCCGCTCACATAGCACCCGGTTCCGCCTGATCTGTTCATCTTCCGGTATTTCCAGGGCGGAGTGGATGGATTCGCTTATTTCCAGCCGGTTATTCGGGTTGACGATAAGTGCTTCTGCAAGTTCCTTCGAGGCCCCCGCCATTTCCGAGATGATAAGCACGCCGCTGCGGTCTTCTCGGGTAGCCAGGTATTCTTTGGCGATCAGGTTCATTCCGTCCCTTATGGGGGTGATCAGGGCAATGTCTGACTGGCAGTACAGTTCCATCCTTTCCTGAAAATCCAGCTGCCTGTAGAAGTACCATACCGGCACCCAGTTCAGGGATCCGTAGGTCGAATTGATACGCCCTACCAGCTCATCCATGTCCCTTTTCAGGATCTTATAATGCTCCATCGACTCCCTCGAAGGCATTACAAAGAACAGCAGGCTGACCTTCTCGTAGTACTCCGGGTGGGATTCAAGGAAATACTCGAATGCTCTCAGCCTTACGGTTATGCCCTTGGTATAGTCGAGCCTGTCAATGGAAAGGATGATCTTCTTATCCCCGCCGCTGAATGACTGGTCAAGCAGTTCCCGTGTCAGGCCTTTGGCATGTTCTTCCAGGCAGATGTTCTTTCCTCCTTCCGAGAACTTCGTGTAATCGATCCCCAGGGGGAAGAAATCCACCATGACGATCCTTTCCTCCAGGTGGATCCGGTTGAAAACAGAATCGTACCCGAGCAGCCGGCGTACACAGCTCATGAAGTGCCGTTCATAATCGTAGGTATGGAACCCGACAAGGTCCGAACCCAGGAGTCCCTCAAGGATCTCCCTCCTCCAGGGAAGCAGCCGGAAGATCTCGTATGAGGGAAAGGGGATATGAAGGAAGAACCCGATGGATACGGAAGGCAGATGTTCCCTGATCATGCTTGGCAGGAGCATCAGGTGGTAATCATGTATCCATACCCTGTCACCGGGTTTGAGGTGGGGAAGGACCACCTCGGCATAGGCCCGGTTGACTTTGGAATATGCCTTCCATAGATCCTCACGGTAAACTGCATTCTGGGTGAAATAATGGAAAAGGGGCCAGATGGTCCGGTTGCTGAACCCGTCAAGAAAGCGTTCATGCTCTTTTTTCCCCAGAAACACAGGAAAACAGTCTTTTTCCCGGTAGGCTGCCGAAAGTTTCTCTCTTTCTGCCGGGGATAATTCCCCCCGGTTCAGTCCGGGCCGTCCGAACCAGATCGTTTTCTGTTTCTTGTAGAAGTCCTCAAGTCCACTGGTGCGTGCGTGTGATTTGGGCGTGGAGAGGTAGGACTGGTCCCCTGAGGATTCCAGTAAGATGGGCAGTTCATAAGAAATAATAACCAGTTTACTCATGCGTCCCTGAGAGTTGATTATTTTCTATTTTTGAGGTATTGTCAATATATAACAAAAGATTAACATGTCCAAGCATTCGTTTACTGCCGTGATTTTCGACCTGGATGGTGTGATCACACAGACCGCGCTCGTACATTCCACGGCATGGAAAGAAATGTTCGATGCCTTCCTGAGATTCCGCGAAGAAAAGTACGGGGAGGCTTTCCGTGAGTTTACGCATAACGGAGACTACCTGCCTTATGTCGATGGAAAACCCAGGTACAAGGGAGTCGCATCGTTCCTTGAAGCCCGGGGGATCGATATCCCCTTCGGCGATCCTTCCGATGATCCCGGGGAAGAGACGGCATGTGGACTGGGAAATCGTAAAAACCTGGTATTCAATCAGATATTGGACAGGGACGGGGTAAAACTGTATCCGTCGACCGTAGAACTGATCCATGAACTCAAGCGGGAGGGGATACGGATCGGAGTGGCCTCATCGAGCAAGAACTGCAAGCCGGTGCTGGAGGCCGCAGGACTCCTGGATCTGTTCGAGACGAGGGTGGACGGCGTTGTTTCGGCAGAACTCGGCCTGCAGGGCAAACCGGAGCCGGACATCTTCACCACGGCCTGCGATAACCTGGGAGTGGATTATGATGAATCCGTGATTGTTGAAGATGCAGTCAGCGGAGTCCAGGCCGGCAGGAAGGGAAATTTCGGACTGACCCTCGGGATCGCCCGGGAACAGAACAGCAGGGAACTGCTGATCAACGGCGCTGACATTGTAGTTGAAGATATGGCTGAACTGGGAGGCATTACCGGGATCGACAACTGGTTTGAAACGGGACTGGATGAGAACTGCTGGTCCATCCTCTATCATGATTATGATCCAGGTAAGGAAAAATCAAGGGAGGCCCTGCTGGCTGTCGGCAACGGTTATTTCGGCACGAGGGGAGCCATGGAGGAATGCGATGCGGGTGAACATAATTACCCGGGTACATACTTGGCGGGGATGTTTAACAGGAGGATTTCGAAGGTGGGAGAACGTGATATAGAGAACGAAGATTTCGTGAATTGTCCGAACTGGCTGCCCGTTACGTTCCGGGTGGGCGAGGGGGAATGGATGGATCCGAACCGGATGAAGATCCTTGCCCTTGACCGGCGGATGTCCTTCCGGGACGGCATGCTTTCAAGGGATATGCTTGTTGAGGATGATTCGGGGAACCGGACCAGGATAATTTCCCGGCGGATTGCCAGCATGGCTGACATGCATACGGCAGCCCTCAGCTATACGATTGAACCTCAGAACTATTCCGGAAAGATTGGCATCCGCTCCGCACTCAATGGCGCGATTGTCAATGACGGAGTGGAACGATACCGTCAGCTCGACCAGAAGCACCTTGAATCCCTCGAACAGGGAGGGGACAGAGGATCCCAGTATCTTCTGGTTAAGACAAGCCAGTCCGACGTCGAGATTGCCATGGCAGCAAGCCTGAGCCTGTTCCTTAACCAGAAGGAGCTGAAAAATGATCTTCTGCACATTACCGGTGAGGGAAAAGTGGAATCCGAAGCCGAAGCGGATGTTAATAAAGGGCAGAAGCTTACCCTGGAAAAGATTGTGAATATACATACCTCAAGGGAAACCGGTCCCGGTCTCAGCCTCCAGACCGCTCGTGAACAGCTGAACCGCCCGGACAGATTTGACAGGATCCATTTCAGGAGTGCCGGCAAATGGGAGGAGATATGGAAGGAGGCGGATATCCGGGTAACCGGGGACAGGACCGCCCAGAAACTGCTGCGCATGCATATATACCACCTTATGGTCACGGCTTCCCCGCATAACAGGAAACTGGATGCCGGCATTCCGGCCAGGGGATTGCATGGAGAGGCTTACAGGGGACATATATTCTGGGACGAGCTCTACATTCTGAATTTTTTCAGCCTGCATTTCCCGGATATTGTTAAATCCGTCCTGATGTACCGCCACCGGCGGATAGGGGAGGCCCGTAAATACGCCAGCCAGCAAGGCTATAAGGGCGCCATGTATCCCTGGCAGAGCGGCAGTGACGGGCGCGAGGAAACGCAGGTAGTCCATCTGAACCCGGTATCCGGTGAATGGGGACCCGATCACAGTTCACTGCAGCGCCATGTTTCACTTGCTATTGCCTATAATATCTGGTATTACTACTGGATAAACGGGGACGAGGAATTCCTCACCAGGGAAGGAGGGGAGATGCTGTTTGATATCTGCAGGTTCTGGGCCAGCAAATGCGAAAAAGATGAGGCCTCGGGAAGATACTCCATACGAAAGGTAATGGGACCCGATGAGTTCCATGAACATTTGCCGGGATCTGAGGAAGGGGGATTGACAGACAATGCCTATACCAACCTGATGGTGGCCTGGATGTTTGGCAAGGCGGCAGGATTCCTGAGGACTGTTCCCGGGGAAAAGATCAGGGGACTGACAGCCAAACTGGGACTGGATGAGGCGGAGATCGCATCATGGGAGGAAATGAAAAACAACATGAAACTGAATATGGACCGTGACGGTATCCTGGAACAGTTTAAGGGTTATTTCGGACTGAAAGAACTGGACTGGGATGCATACCGGGAGAAATACAGCAATATTTACCGGATGGACCGCATCCTGAAGGCGGAGGGGAAATCCCCCGACGATTACAAGGTCGCCAAGCAGGCCGATACCCTGATGGCATGGTTTAATCTCGGTGATCCTGAGATCAGGGGGATACTGAAAAACATGGGTTACAGTCCCCCGCAAAAAATGCTTGAGAAAAACTTCGACTATTACATCCGGAGGACCTCCCACGGTTCAACTCTTAGCCGGATCGTACACGCCTTCCTGGCCAACGGGCTTGGGCACAGTGAACTGGCATGGACACTATACATGGAGGCACTTACGAGTGATTATGTTGATATACAGGGAGGTACAACAGCTGAGGGAATACATGCCGGGGTCATGGGGGCAACTGTTCTTTTCGTTATTCAGTCCATTGCGGGAATAAAATTCAGGGACAATACTCTATCGGTGAATCCCGTTCTTCCGAAGGAATGGAAAAAACTGGAATTCAATTTTGCATTTCGGAAAAATTATTACATTTTTGAAATCTTTCCTGACAGGATTTTGATCAGTATGGACTCTTCTGAAGATCAACCGGTTAAAATTGAGATTTCAGGAAAGGAATACGGGCTCGTCCCGGGAGAAAGATTTGAGACAGGGATTTAGAAATAAATTGAAAAATGAGCGTTATGCTGGGTGACATTCTCCTGATACAGGAAACCCATAAACAGGCCGCCGCCAGGATCAAGGAAATAATGATGAAAGATTATGCCACCAAGGCAAAGGGGCATAAGTACATCGTTGCCATATCCGGAGAGTCTGGATCCGGGAAATCGGAACTTTCACATTCGCTGGCCAAACTGCTGAAACCCGAAAAAATAAGGGTTAAGATCATTCACACGGATAATTATTATAAGGTACCTCCCCTTCTCCGGACGGAGTGGCGAAGGACCCAGGGATCCGAAAGCATAGGGATCGATGAATATGACTGGAACCTGATCCACCAGAATATACGTGAATTCAAGGAAGACAGGGAGGCCATGATGCCCTGCATTGACATCATCCCGGAACAGATAGACAAACTGATCACCGATTTCAAAAAAGTTGATGTGCTGGTAGTGGACGGGCTTTACGCCATAAAGACAGACAATGTGGATCTGCGTGTTTTCATCGACCTTACCTATCACGAGACAAAGATGATCCAGATCATCAGGGGCAAGGAACCCATGAATGAATGGAGGGCCAAGGTTCTTGAGAGGGAGCACCTCAATGTAAGCTCGCTCCGGTCCATTGCCGATCTGATCGTCAATAAAAATTACGAGGTCGTACCGGCCAACGGCAAGTTCAAAGCCCTTTTTAAGTAGATCTGATATACAGATTCCACCGCTGAAAGAATGCCGCCTTCATCCCCCGGTTCATCTAACCAATGACCTGAATTTGTTTTTTTTACAAATACCCCTATCTTTAGTTCCGTTGAACCAAACCAATTAACCTATGAAAAGATCCTTTATTACCGCGTTGGCGGCCCTGCTGCTGGCGGGCACAACGTTTGCTGGCGGTATTGTAACCAATACCAACCACAGTGCTATGTATGCCCGGATGGGCAATCGAACAGCCACCCTGGGTATTGATGCCGTATATTACAATCCAGCCGGACTGACCAAACTCAATGATGGATTCCACTTTTCTATCAATAACCAGATTATTGGTCAAACCAGAACCGTGACCTCAGACTACGATCCCGTGTTAAACTTACGGGATCCTTCGAATAGCGGAGAATTTATTGGTAAGGTATCTGCTCCACTATTTCCTGGTGTTTACGGAGTCTTCAAAATTGGTAATTTAGCTATTTCAGCAGGTTTTAACCCCATTGGCGGAGGTGGTGGGGCCACATATGATGCTGGATTACCATCCTTCGAATACCCTGTTGCAGATATCCCGGCTGCTCTGGTTGCACAGGGACAGGATGTAAGAGCTTACAGGCTGAAAGCATATTTTGAGGGAAGCTCCATATTTTTCGGCTACCAGGCCAATATCTCCTACGCCTTGAATGATATGATTTCCGTAGCCATAGGTGCACGATATATCACAGCCAAGGAGAACTACACAGGTCATTTGAAGGATATCCAGATTAATGCTGCAGGTACATGGTTACCTGTGCCGACATTTTTTACAGGTGCTGCCGCGCAGGCCCAACAGATTGCTGATGGTGCTAACACTGCTGCCACAGCCCTTCAGGGTGCAATCGATCTGGGTGCGGG
>CBFDEE010000065.1:0-9942 GCA_965603745.1 uncultured Bacteroides sp.
AAAGCAAGCCGATCCCCATTCCTCTCAACGTATTTGCCCTTCATCTCCTTCAGGTAAGGCTGATCGTTAATGAAGGCCTCGAGGTCGGTCCACTGCTGTGCCGCGGAAACATAATCCGCATCCCCGACTACGCCTATATCAACCAGGTTAATCTCGCTGGCCGAGGCCGGGACATAGATCAGGTCTCCCCAGGCATCAAATTGTTCGTCCTGTGTGACGTTTCCTGCATAGATCCAGGAAAAACGCTGTCCTGATTGCCCGTTATAGTAAAGGGAAACAGTGGTTCTTCCAAAATTAAGATACTCCTTGGAGTAAGCAATATAACCAACGATCCTTGATCCCAGGTCGAAATCTGCAAATCCCAGGTCCAGGTTGTTCCGCCCGTTCACATGCTCCATATACCTCCACTGGGAACTGTTCTGAGAAGAAGTTGCATCGTTGATCGACATGGCCCGGCCGAAGGTATAGGCAAGGCTGCCGGTGAATCCCTTGAAGTAAGGTTTCTGTACCTGCAGGGTCAGGTTATAGGTATAACCTTCATTGGTATTGGTACCTACCATAATGTGATCGTAATCACCTTCAATATTGCTTCCGTCGTAAAGCTTCCTGGTATCATTACCGTTTCCGGTCATGTTTTGTGTTGACGGGGTAAGGTTGACATTAAAGTAGTTCATATTATTGATGGTCTTGGTATAGATCCCTTCAACCGTACCGACCAGGTCCCACGGAAGCTTGCGGTCGTAGGCCAGGTTTGCCCTGAGGATCTGGGTAAATTTGAAGTCCTCTGCAAACAGGTCAACCTGTCCGCCTCCTCCTCCTCCCGGGGGAGGTGTGGGCTGGTTGTTCCATACCGGGTAATCGCTCAGGTGGTAGGCGCCATAGGCAGTGTATGATCCAACCATTAATCCGTTGTTGGTATAGGCTCCGCCCGGCCAAACCATTGGGAGCCGGCTGGTAAACAGACCGACGCCCCCGCGAAGCTGGTTCTGCTGGTCTCCGTTAATGTCCCAGTTGAACCCGATCCTCGGGGCAAACATCAGCTGCGGTTTGGGCATTTTCCCGGATTTGGCGCCGTAAGTTTCGACTCCGGCTGCCTGGATCTTGGCCAGGGTCGTGTCAAACTGGTCAATAGCCATGGGATCATCCAGGAAGACAGGGATATCCACACGGAGTCCAGCTGTAAGTTTGAACCGGTCCGATACCTGGAATTCATCCTGGATATATACTCCCGGCTGCATGACCCTGAAGATGGCAGCTGCCTCTGATCCGTCACCAGGCACATCATCAACCAGGGAATAACCAAGGCGGTAACGATTTGACAGACTGTCACCCAGTAATTCACCCACGCTGTAGTACCTGTGTTCACCCCATGCCCTTCTCATAAAGAGATTATAGGTTTTCCCGTATTCAAAGTTTATTCCCGCTGTAATTGTATGTTTTCCCTTATACATCGTGAAATTATCGGTAATGGTAAGAATATCCTGGTCGAGTTTATTCCCGGTAGAATACGCCTCGGATCCCAGGTAGATTTCAGCACTACCGTCCCGGATATAGACTGAGGGAAACGGGTCTCCAATGGGATTCCTGTCGTCACGTACCGAGGTGAATGTCACCATCAGGCTGTTGGAGTATCCCGAAAAGTTGGATTTCAATTCAATAGCTGAGGAATTGGCCACAGAGGGAAAATCTTCCCCGTAGTTGGAGAATTGCAGTCTTGAGTTAGTGGAACCGTATGGATCGTATGAAAGGTTCTTTGTGTAAGAGTGGCGGGCCATCAGCTTATGCTTGTCGCTTATGTTCCAGTCCAGCCTGAACAGGATCTTTTCGGATTTCAGTTCATAGGTGCTTGACTCGAATCCTCCCGGGTCATAACCAAAGGTGTTGATCATATAAGGCTGAATTGCCCGGAGCTGAGCTTCTGTAGCATCTCCCCTGTAATCTGCCTGGTTAAATGTAAACGGCTGCGGGGTCTGGTCGCGCTGAATTTCACCGCTGAGGAAAAAGAACAATTTATTCTTGATTATAGGGGCACCAACCCTCAGTCCCATGGTACGTGCGCTAAATTCCGCAAGCTTTGTACGATCTTCGTCTTTATCATCCGTTGGTGTTTTCCCCGCCAGGCCTTCATTCCTGAAAAAGTAGTAGGCGGATCCTTTTACCTGGTTGGTTCCCCTTCGTGTAATGGCGTTGATGCCACCGCCGGCAAAACCGGACTGACGTACGTCAAAAGGTGCGAGCACGACCTGGAACTGTTCGATAGCGTCCATGGAGATGGGCGTACCGCCGGTTTGTCCTCCATTAGTACCCGATGCTGCCAGGCCAAACACATCGTTATTTACAGCTCCGTCAATGGAAATGGAATTAAAGCGATTGTTCATTCCTGCAATGTTGATGATATTATCTCCGGAAACGCTTGCCTGGGGTGTAAGCCGGGTGAAATCCGTCATATCCCTACCAATGGTCGGAAGTGCCGCAATCTGCTCCACACCGACTACGGTTTCTGCTCCTGTACGGTTACCGTCAATGATGTTGTAATCGTTTGTGCGCCCTACGACCATTACCTCAGCAATATCGATGGCGGTTTCCGACATTTCAACATTGACACGGAAAGTCTGTCCCAGTGTCAGAAAAATTCCCTGCTGCTCAAATTCTTCATAGCCGACATAGGAAACCCGGAGTGTGTATGGTCCACCGACATCCATATTCGGAATGTGAAAATAACCGTCAGCGTCAGAAATTGTGGCAAACTGGGATCCTGTGCTTTCAAGGACGGTAACAATGGTTGCACCGATCAGAGTTTCTCCCGAAGCATCGGAGATTTTCCCGTTCATGGCCGCTGTTGTAACCCCCTGCCCGAACGCTGTTGTGGCTATCAGCAAGAGCATGAACATCCAGATAAGATTTTTCATAAGTGATTTCATAAGCAATTGGATTTAGTTTAAATGGTTTGAATTTGGTTCGTATTTAATGGATAAAGTGAACAAATTTACGCCTGCAGGTGAAGCAGATGGTTAATAACGAATTAAATAATCCTTAATAAACCTCACGATTATCCCTCTGAAAAAAGGGCTAACGGGTAAATGGCACTAATGCACTTGAAAAATAAATGAATAAAGGTGAATTCGGGTGCTTAGCCGGAGAGTAATTTTAAACTATTCCGTTTTACTTTTCAACGCGAAATCAACAATGCGGGCACTCGCTCCAAGCATTGATTTTACATACTCTCCAGCGGAATTCCCGGAGGTTTTTAACAATTCATCGTTATCCAGCAGGAGGTCAGCAACGGATTTGAATTCCTCGTACCCGGAGACCGGGAAGGCTGCCTTGCGTGATACCAGGTCCCTGGCTTCCTGGAACTTATGGTAATTCGGTCCGAATACAACAGGTTTGCCGAAAGTGGCTGCCTCCAGTGTGTTATGGATTCCCCTGCCAAATCCTCCCCCTATATATGTTATATGTGCATACTGGTAAAGGGAGGACAAAAGGCCGATCGTGTCGATAATGATCATGTCGGTACCGGCCAGCTGATCATTCTTGAGAGCCGAGTAGCGCTGGATTTTACCCCGGACTTGCTGCTCAAGCCTGCTTATACCGGATTCATGGATTTCATGGGGGGCAATGATCCATTTACAGGAGTGGTCCGATTCATTAATGTACCTTGCGAGCAGGTCTTCATCGGCGGGCCATGTGCTTCCTGCAACAATAAGCCGCGAATCCCCTCTAAAAGACAGAAAACACTCGTCGGCGGTAACTTTCAGGGCAATATCATGGACCCTGTCAAATCGAGTATCACCGCTGACGGATGCATTCCTGATGCCAGCCGACCCAAGCAGATCGAGGGAAGATTCCTGCTGTACAAAGAGATGATCAAAGTATCCCAGAATCCTGCGGTACCAGCTCCCGTACCACCTGAAGAAAGCCTGTTTCTCCCTGAAGATCCCTGAGATAAGATATACCGGTATTTTCCGCTTATACATACAGGACAGGTAATGATACCAGAATTCATACTTCACGAAAAAGGCCTGTTTTATGTTCAGCAGTTCAAGCATACGGCTTGCATTCCGCCGGGTGTCCAGGGGAAGGTAGAATACATGGTCGGCACCAGGGTAGTCCTTTCTGACCTCGTATCCGGAAGGGGAATAAAACGTGAGAAGGATTTTTTCCCCGGGATTTTCACTGCGGATCTTTTCGATAACGGGCCTTCCCTGTTCAAATTCCCCGAGAGAGGAACAGTGGAACCAGGTCAACGGCTCTGCCGCATCCACCTCGGTTGCCATTCTGCGCAGTAATCCCCTTCTTCCCCCGATCCACAGTTTTGCCTTGGAATTGAACGGGGAAGCCAGGAGGATCAGCAGGTAGTAAATCCGAATGCCCAGGTCATAGATCAGCCTCATTCCAATGGGTTTGGTCCCTAAAAATAATTGTTTTTTATCTAGTTTCCCTTAAAAACGGTCCGGTGAGTATTTATATGCTCCTTGTGTAGAATATTTTTTACGTAAGTTTGATCAAATTTCAGCACATGAGTGACCAGGCAGTTAGGGTACGGTTTGCACCGAGTCCCACGGGACCACTTCATATCGGTGGTGTCAGGACGGCCCTGTTCAATTATCTTTTTGCCCGGAGAAACAAGGGCAAATTCATCCTCCGCATAGAAGACACGGATAGGACCCGGTATGTCCACGGTGCAGAGGAATACATCATCAAATCCCTTAACTGGTGCGGTATAGAATTTGATGAGGGAGTCACGGCCGGAGGTCCCCATGCACCATACCGTCAATCCGAACGCGGGGAGATTTACCGGGAGTATGCGGAAAAACTGGTGAATGGGGGACTGGCCTACCTGGCCTTCGATACGCCTGAAGAACTGGATGATCTGAGAAAGGAAGCGGAAAAGACAAAAAGGACCTTTACTTATAATGCTCTCAGCCGCGACAGTCTCAATAATTCAATTGCCCTGCCCGGGAATGAAGTAAGTGAGAAGATAAATGCCGGCATTCCGTATGTGATCCGTTATCGGATGCCGGATGACCACTGGATAGAGTTCGAAGACATCGTGAGGGGAAAGGTTGAGGTTAATGCCAGGACCCTGGATGACAAGATCCTCCTGAAAGCCGATGGAATGCCAACCTACCACCTGGCAAACGTTGTAGACGATCACCTCATGGAGATCAGCCATGTAATCAGGGGAGAGGAATGGCTTCCTTCAACACCTCTGCATGTACTTCTGTATGAGGGATTCGGATGGAAGAACAGCATGCCCCGGTTTGCCCATATGCCGCTTACCCTGAAACCGGACGGACAGGGCAAACTCAGCAAACGGGATGGCGACCGCCTGGGATTCCCGGTATTTCCTCTCCAGTGGCCATTGCCCGGGCAGGAACCTGGAGGTATTGTTGAAGTTTCAAGCGGGTACCGCGAGGCTGGCTATTTCCCGGAAGCATTCATTAATATCCTGGCCCTGCTGGGATGGAATCCCGGCACGGAACAGGAAATCTTTTCAATGGACGAACTCATCAAATCCTTCAGCCTTGAACGCATCGTAAAGGCAGGATCCCGGTTCGATCCAGAAAAGGCCAGGTGGTTCAACCATCAGTATCTGATGAAGCGCTCTGACGATGAACTGGCGGAATGGTTCCGTACGAAGGAACTGGATAAACGGGGACTGAAATTTGATCCGGGCTATACGGCCAGGGCCCTTTCACTGGTAAAGGAAAGGGCCTTCCTGCTGCCTGAGCTCTGGGAACAATCCTGGTTTTTCTTTACAAGGCCGGACCACTATGATGAAAAGGTGGCCGGAAAGGTCTGGAAGCAGGAAACCGCTTCGCTAATAGAAGAGGTGCGGACCCTGCTTGAATCGCTGGATCCCTTCACGGCTTCTGCAATCGAACCTGCCCTCAGGGAACTGGTGGAAAACCTGGGTGCCGGATTTGGAAAAGTCATGAACCCGCTCAGGCTGGTATCTGTCGGGTCTAACCTGGGACCCGGACTCATGGACATGATGGAAGTCCTGGGAAAGGAGGAAGTCCTTCAGCGGATTGATACCGGGCTTGAAAAAATTCCTGCGCTTTTATCCTGACTCCTTCAATTTTATCAGATCTCTCCGATCAGATCCAGGTACTGCTTATAGGGTATGGCCGGCAGGCTCTGTGCCTGGAAGGCCCCGTTTGCCTGGCTGATGATCGATACTTTTGCAGCCGTCCTGTCATCAGGGGCTTCATAGATGTCCAGGAAATCGAACTGCCCCAGTAAGGCATAATGCGCAATGAATTTTACTTCAGGGCAGGTATTATTAACCTGTTCAAGCCAGGTCCTGCCCAGCTCCGCCCTTTCCTTCATTTGCTTCGCAATGTCGGGCGATAGCTTGGTTAAAAGGACATAGGTTGCCATAGGCTCATATGTTTAATGAGTTACTCCTCCTCAATTTCCTCTCCCATTTCCGCGAGTTTCTCAGAAAGGGTTTCCATATCCGTTGTGACCTGTGATGTGATCTCTGTCATCATGGACTTTGAATAATCCACCGCCTTGATTGATTTTTTTGTATTGCTTGTAGCAGCCTTCACCTTGGTGACGGGTTTGACATCGGAGGCATTTTTTAACAGTTCCTCCCCTTCCGATGAAAGGCTCTTGACGCGGTCATCCATGACCTCTGTAGATTTCTTCAGTTTTTTCAGCCGGCCGTAATCCATCCTGATATTATTGACAGTGGTTTCACGGCTTCCATCTGTATAACCGTTGATATCGGTCTTGATTTTAGCATAGTTATCGTCTGCTTTCAGGAGCTCCTGGAGCAGGTTGAATGAGGAATTCTTGAATTCATCATAGTCTTTTACGCCACTGTCCTTTGGACGTTGAAGCTTTTTGGCTTCTTCGCTGGTGGACTGTGAAAGGGCCGGGGCGGCAATAAGCAACAGGACCGGCAGAAGGAACAGGATGTTTTTAAGGGAACAAAGGTTTTTCATGATTTTGGTTAATGGTTATTCCTATAAAGTTACGGCATAATAGCATTTAAAGGCAAGACTTATCTTGATAAAATCGTAAATTTGAGATTATGAAAAGTATATTGGCCCCGATTATTCCCAGACTGCTCCCGCTGATTCTGGTTCTGATCTCACTTATTTCATGCGAAAATGAACAACCGGAAAAAGCAGAGCGGGGCTATGTTATCTACAGCAAACAGATCAGGGTATATACCCCGCAGGAAATCCAGGACCAGATGGACTTATATGATTTTCAGACCCCTTTCACCCTGGTACATAGCGTTAAGGCTGTGAAAATCGCCTACATGACGCCTGATCCGAACGATAAACTGGTTAATGCAACGGGGGCCGTTTATATCCCGGAAACCAGCGGTGAATTCCCGGTGATCAGCTTCCAACACGGTACACAGACCAATAGATACCTGGTGCCTTCACTGGGGATTGGGAATTCGGAAGCGGGACTCGCAGGTGCGGTGGCTGCATCCATGGGGTATATCTGTATTACTGCGGATTATCTGGGACTTGGAGAATCCGAGATCGTACCTCCTTACCTGCTTGCAGAAAACTCCGCAAATACAGTCATCGACATGCTAAGGGCAGCTTATTCCTACCTGGCTTCGAAAGACATCCAGACGGACGGCAGCCTTTACCTGACCGGGTATTCCCAGGGCGGGCATGTCACCATGGCACTTCACCATGAAATTGAAGAAAATTATAAGGATGAGTTCCAGGTATCGGCATCCGCTCCCCTGGCCGGTCCCTATGATCTGCTGGCAACCGTTGATACCATCATTGAATGGGGATATTACGATCAACCCATTCTGATGGCATACCTCGTGAATTCCTATAATCATTACTATGGATGGGACCGCCTGTCAGAGATATTCAAGGAGCCCTATGCAAGCGATATACCGGATTATTTTGACGGTTTACAGTGGATGAAGTCCGTTAACGAGAATCTTCCACGGTCCCTCGATTCCCTCCTCCAGGAATCTTTTATCGAGGATTACAAAGCAGGAGAGGAACAGGATCTCCGGCAGGCCGTACTGGACAATTCCCTGCTGGATTTTATCCCTGAAGCACCTGTTCTGCTGATACACGGGGATGCAGACAAGACCGTTCCGTATTTCAATTCCGAGCGGGCAAAGGAATACTACGAGAACGGGGACAAAGCGAACATTGAACTGATCATGGTGGAAGGAGACCACGAAGCCGCTGCCCAGGCAGCCATTGTCGCGGCCATGCAATGGTTCGAATGGCTCAGGAATCTCTGAGCCTGAGCCACCGCATATCGACGACTTCACTATAAACCGGTACTCGATACCGTAAACCGGCGATTAAACAATAAACCGGCGATTCCTTCTTTACTGGAGTTCCCTGATCCTTACCTCTATATTTTCCTGGTCCTTCAGTAATTTCACCAGTTCTTCAGGATCGGTATTCCCGTAATGGTACGGGTAGAGTATCGTGGGCTGAATGGCCCGTGCCGCATCAGCCACCATTTCGGGAGTCATGGTATAGGGAAGGTTCATAGGAAGAAAGGCAATGTCAATGTCTTTTACTGCCTTTATCTCCGGGACGTTTTCTGTATCCCCACCGATCAGCACCCGTTTGTCGCCGAATGTGACAATATAGGCATTTCCTATGCCCCTGGGGTGGAAAGGCTGCCCGTTTGAGCGCTTGTGTTCAATGTTGTAAGCAGGGACAGCTTCCACTGGGATCCCCCTGACGGTTTTACTTTCCCCGTTTTCCATAATAATGGCACCGGGGAAATCTTCAAGCTGATCCTGGCATGTCTGGGTCATGACAACGGGACAATCATCTTTCCGGATGTGATTGATTGCCGTAAGGTCAAGATGGTCGCCGTGGTGATGAGTAACCAGGATCAGGTCCGCGTCCGGCATTTCAGCATAATCGGCCTCGCGCATGACGGGGTCCACATGGACGACCATGTCATTGAATTCAAACATCAGGGTTCCGTGGCCGATAAAACTGATTTTCAGTTCACCCCCGGCCGTTTCGATGATATCGCTGGCATATTCCATTTCTGCAGAATTGAGTGAAAATACACCGAGTACAAGAAGAATCATTAGTTTATTCATGAGTAAGGACTTAATTTTTCACTCAATTTAAGGGGAAGTTTTGATATTATCAAGCCAGGGCTGTTGGAATAATTCAGTAATTTTATCAATCATGAGAAATTTTAAGTTTTTTATCTGCATCTCACTGCTTGCTGCCTGCCTTGCTGCCTGCAGCCGTGGCAAGGAAGAAACAGGCAGCCCGGAACCCTGCGAATACAGGCTGGTCGGGCTGCATTATGAGAATTCCTCGGGGGAGAAGGGACTGACCCATTTTTATTATAATCCGGAGGGACATAATTATATGGCCGTATGGCACCTGGTAGACAGCTCACGGAGTTCCCTGAATCACCATTCGATTGATTCGGCGGGCAGGTTGCTGGTGAAATCCCGGACCTTCAGTGACGGGATCCGGTCTGTCCAGCATTTCAATTACGATCCTGAAGGACGACTGATCAGCGAGGATTTTAACCGCTCTGATAGTGTCACCGGGATGGTGGATTACATTTACGGTCCGGATGGAAAACTGCAGCGGGCGGATTGCAGGGGACTGAACGGCTGGTTTTACGGGATTATTAATTATAACTGGGAGGACGGGATTAAAACAGGGGCAGACCTTGTTCTCGATTCCGTTTCCATAGGAAATATAGTTTATGAATACAGAGACGGCAGGCTGATCACGGAAAACTGGGACTTCAACGGGAAATGGAGCCAGACGTTCCGTTACGAGTACCAGCAGGCTTTACCGCAGACTTATACTTCTTCCAACGTATTTATACGCGAGAGCCCATGGTTCAGGATCAGCTCGGAATATTATGAATTCAACGGAAAAACGGGTGGACCTTCACATTACCATTACAATGATTCCGGGAAGCTGGTAAGCAAGG
>CBFDEE010000066.1:0-9927 GCA_965603745.1 uncultured Bacteroides sp.
AAAAAACAATGAAGAACCTTAAGAAATATATTGACGAGGGACTCCAGGTTGTCGTTTGTGAACCGGGTTGTGCATCTGCACTGACCGACGACCTGCCCGATCTGGTTGAGGATGTCGAACTGGGCAACGCAATAAGGGAAAATGTAATGATGATCGATGTTTTCCTTGAGAAGGAGGTCCGGTCAGGAAATCTGGATACCGAATTCAGATCCAGCTTTAACAAACTTATGATACACGGGCACTGCCACCAGGAATCCCTGTATGGAACCGCTGCCATGGAAAATATACTCAAACAGGTCAGTGGACTCGAAGTGGAGGTGCTTGATTCCGGTTGCTGCGGAATGGCCGGTTCTTTCGGGTATGAAAAGGAACATTATGAGCTGTCCATGAAAGTGGGAGAGGACAGGTTATTTCCCGCTATCCGGAGCAAAGAAGAAGATACAGGCATGGTAGCCTGCGGTTTCAGCTGCCGTCACCAGATCCTAGATGCGACCGGTGTAAAAGCAAAACACTGGGTTGAGGTGCTCCGCGGATCAGAGATAATTAATTATCTTTGAATCTTTATTTAGTCTAAATTGAAAGAAGTAGGGATATTTTACGGAAGCTCCTCAGGAAAAACCGAATCCGTCGCTTTGCGGATATATGAACGACTGGGGAAGGAAAGATCGAATGTACAGGACATTGCAGAATCTGCACCGGAAGATCTTTTGCCGTACAAATTGTTGATATTGGGTATCCCCACATGGGGGATCGGAAAACTGCAGGATGACTGGGCAGATTTTTTACCCGGATTGAAAGAACTGGATCTTTCAGGCAGGAAGGTGGCCCTGTTCGGGCTGGGGGACCTGGAATCCTACCCGGAAACTTTCGCAGACGCTCTTGGAACACTGCACGAATCATTGTTGTCCACAGGCTGCGAGATAATCGGAAGCTGTTCTGCCAACAGCTATGATTTCATAGAATCGGCTGCTGTACGCAATGGGAAGTTTGCGGGACTTGTACTGGACGAAAAGAACCAGCCTGAGCTGACAGATCAGAGGATACAGGGCTGGCTGCATAAAATCATCCCGGATTACCAGGTAACTTAAAAGCTTGATTGTGCTTGTATTAACCAACAGAATCCGTTTATTTTACACCTTTAAACACCCATAATTTCTCAGGATATGATGGAAGGAAATGTACTGTTTGCACTCGGACTTACGCTGTTTGCGGGACTCTCGACCGGGATCGGGTCTGCCATGGCCTTTTTCACGAAAACGACAAATACAAAATTTCTCAGCACAGCCCTGGGTTTTTCAGCAGGCGTAATGATTTATGTTTCCTTCACAGAAATACTTGACAAGGCATTTGAATTGCTCCGGGAAAGTTATGGGATGTCGACAGGAAGCTGGTATGCGGTCCTTTCTTTTTTCGGGGGGATAGCCATCATCGCGATCATTGACTCACTGGTGCCGACATTTGAAAACCCGCATGAAATCAGGCGGGTGGAAGACATTCGCCTCAGCAGCGAAAACGGGCAAAAAAGCGGACTTCTCAGGATGGGAATGTTCATGGCCCTTGCGATTGCCATGCATAATTTCCCGGAGGGACTAGCCACCTTTGCGGCAGGGATGACCGATCCGACAATAGCCGTTCCCATAGCCATCGCCATAGCCATTCACAACATCCCGGAAGGGATTGCTGTTTCCATACCGGTTTACTATGCTACGGGTAAAAAGCGCAAAGCTTTCTTCCTTTCTTTCGCATCCGGACTGGCCGAACCCATGGGAGGCCTTATAGGGTTCTTCTTCCTTTCAACGGTATTCAATGAATCCATCCTGGGTGTATTGTTCGGAGGAGTTGCAGGGATCATGGTCTTCATATCTGTTGATGAATTGCTGCCTATGGCACGTGAATACGGGCATCATCACCATGCCATCTACGGATTGATCGCGGGAATGGCCATAATGGCCGTGAGCCTGCTGATGTTTATATGATAAAGGATTATGCCATGACAACATGCACATCACCATCATTCAACTGCAGAAATAAGTGAAAGAAACCTTCTGGCTGCCGTTGTCCTGAATTTCACCATTACAGCGGTTGAAATAATCGGCGGCATACTTTCCAACAGCCTGGCCCTGCTTTCCGACGCGCTTCATAACCTGGGTGACGGGCTTGCGGTTTTACTGGCTTACATAGCACATCGGATCAGCAAAAGGGAATCGAACCTGCGCAAGACCTTCGGGTATAAACGTGTGGAGATACTTGCGGCCTTTTTAAATTCCATCATCCTTGTGGCCATATGCGTTTTCCTGATATATGAAGCCATAGAACGATTCAGCCACCCGGCACCCATAAAGGGAGCGATCATGTTCTTTGTGGCAGGCATAGGGCTCCTGGCCAACCTACTGGCAATGTTACTGTTGCGCTCAGACTCAAAGAAAAACATCAATATCCGTGCAGCTTACCTTCACCTGCTGGGGGATACACTGTCATCGGTCGTTGTGATCGTGGGTGGCCTCCTGATCTGGAAATTCGGGATCTACTGGCTGGACCCGCTGATCACCCTTCTTATCAGCTTGTATATCCTGAAGGAAACATTCCTGTTGCTGAGGGATTCCTTTAATATCCTGATGCAATCTGCTCCAAAAGACATTGACATCGAGAAAATTAAAAATGTTATTGAAAACATGGACGGAGTAAGGAACCTTCACCATGTGCATCTCTGGAGCCTGAACGACAGGCAGGTACACTTTGAGGGACATGTGGATCTTGAGGAAGATCTATCCGTCAGCAAGGCCGGCAACCTGAACAAACAGATAGGTACACTTCTGTATGATAAGTTCGACATCGATCATATCACACTGCAGATGGAGTTTGGTTGCTGCGAAGAGAACAAACTGATAAACGGGACTTAAAAGCAGATTTACCCGCTCCCACATGCATACCCCCCTGAACCGAGAACGGAAAAATCCCGGAGACGCCCCACCCGGGATTCAAAAATGAATGCAAAATGATGCAATACATTGATCAATACATGAGCGCATTTGCGGACCTGACCATGGAGATGGCCCCATACCTGCTCCTGGGCTTCCTGTTTGCTGGGATTCTCTATGTCTGGTTCCCGAAAAAGAAAGTATATAAATACCTTGGCAAACCCAATTCCGCTTCTGTGATCAACGCTGCCCTGATCGGCATCCCCCTGCCTCTTTGTTCCTGCGGTGTCATTCCCACCGGGATCTCTTTTTACAACAGCGGGGCCTCAAAAGGATCCTCGGTATCCTTTCTAATTTCTACGCCCCAGACAGGAGTTGATAGCATAATGGTGACCTATTCACTGCTGGGGCTTCCCATGGCTATTGTGAAACCCCTTATCGCACTTTTTACAGGATTTTTCGGAGGATTCTTAACCAATAAACTCGACCGGAGTAAAAATAAACCTGATAACTTAGGCGACCGGGCTGATGCTGATAATGGTAATGCAGACCGATCCTTCCGGGGAATGTTACACTATGCTTTCGTAGAGTTTCTTGAGGATATTGCCAAATGGCTCGTGATCGGCCTGGCCCTGGCTGCACTGATAGAAGTGCTGGTTCCCGAAACCTTCTTCACAGCCTACCTGGGGAATGAGTACCTGGAGATGCTTATTATACTGGTCGCTGCCATACCTCTGTATGTCTGCGCCACCGGTTCGGTTCCCATCGCTGCCATACTGATGCTAAAAGGATTGTCTCCGGGTGCTGCCATTGTCTTCCTGATGGCGGGACCAGCAACAAATGCAGCCACAATTACCGTGATAGGAAACGTTTTCGGGCGCCGCACCCTTTTCCTCTACTTGCTGTCGATCGTTGCAGGAGCCTATTTCTTCGGGATCATGGTAAATGAATTCATGCCCAGGGAATGGTTCCTAAATCCCCTGGACCAGTTTCATGCGGGTCCGCATGAACACGGGCTTCTTCCTCCCTGGCTGATGGCCGGGTCAAGCATTCTTCTCGGGGGATTGCTGGCTTATGCATTGTATAATAAATACATTTCAAGATATTTTAAATCCCCTGAACCGGAACTGAAACACCAAACTACTACGAACATGCAAAATCTTGAAATAATTGTCAAGGGAATGACCTGCAATCATTGTAAGGCAACAGTGGAAAACAATGTAAGCGCCATGGATGGCATCGAATCCGCAGAAGCCAACCTTTCTACTGAAAAGGTTAAGATCAGCGGGGATAATATCGATATTGAGAAAATAAAGGAAAAAATCGAAAGCCTGGGCTACAGTTTCGAGGGTGAAACCGGATAATTCCGGATCCCTCAAAACATCTGACCAAAACTAATCATCAGGGCTTTTTACTCATCGCATGAGGCAGAAAGTGTATTCTAATCTTTAACTTTGTGCACCGATAATATGATCAGAAATTCAATAAACCAGCTGATATGTATAAAGTAGTATTGTTACGCCATGGAGAATCTGAATGGAATAAAACAAACCGTTTTACGGGATGGACAGATGTAGACCTTACCGAACAGGGGATAGAGGAAGCGAAATCTTCTGGAAGGATTATGAAAGAAGAAGGGTATGACTTTGACATTGCCTATACTTCTGTACTGAAAAGAGCTCTTCGCACTCTCTGGCTGGCGCTGGATGAGATGGACCGTCTTTGGATCCCGGTAGAAAAGAACTGGCGCCTGAATGAAAGGCATTATGGGGCTCTTCAGGGACTCAATAAAGCCGAGACAGCAGAACAGCATGGTGAGGAACAGGTGCTGATCTGGAGAAGGAGCTATGACATTCCGCCACCCGAACTGGAAAAAACCGACGAACGCTATCCGGGAAACTCCCCCATATACCAGGATATGGATGAAAAGGACATTCCGACTACTGAATCCCTGAAACTGACGGTTGACCGTTTCCTTCCCTACTGGTTCGACACCATTGCCCCTACGATAAAATGTGGGAAAAGGGTATTAATTGCAGCCCACGGTAACAGCCTGCGCGCCCTCGTAAAGTACCTTGACGATATGTCTGAAGAGGAAATCATCAAACTAAATATCCCGACAGGAGTACCGCTGGTATATGAGCTTGGTGAGGACCTGAAACCTATCCGGCATTATTATCTCGGTGACCAGGAAGCGATTGCCGCCAAGGCAGCAGCCGTTGCAGCACAGGGTAAAAAGAAATAAACGGATTCTCCCTGCACGCAGTAGTGCTAACGATCTGCCTTCCTCAGAATCCGTCTTAATGGCATGTGATCTGCATTGTCCCGGTTAATGCCCTTCATGATCCGGATCATCTGGCTTTTTACAGCAGGCCGGCAGTTTGCTGTAGGCCCTGGGATCTGCCTTAAAATCATCCGCATCGTAGCCGACCTTTGAAATGGCCATGCGTATTTTTTCCGGCGTAGTCTTCCCCTTCTTATAACTTACCGTAACAATCTGTGTTTCAATATCGAGCTCAGACTTTTTCACTCCCTTTTCAAAGGCCAGGGCCTCTTCTATTCTTTCCTTGCACATATCGCATTGTGAAGAAGTCTTGATCTTTATCTCCGTGTATTTGACATCCTGGGCAAAAGTCCCGGGACCAAACAGAGTGAATATGAATAATAATGTGAATGTTTTCATTTGTATGGTATTTAACTGAAGATAAGGTGCTATCAGGTTCAGGCCGGGACAAAGAGTGACCTGAAAATGATCCCTCGGAATGATTTCGTCATTCTGTTTATTTTAATGTATACCGGATGCCGGCATAGAACCGCCTGCCAAGCAAAGGGCCCCAGACGATGGATGCGTCAAAATTTGAACCAAACGGATCTTCAGGGGCAAGGATGGGATCTTCCTGGCGAAAATCCGTCAGGTTTTCCCCTCCTGCATAGATCTCAAACCATTTGAACCGCCTGCTAACCTGGGCGTGTATAATTACATACTGTGGGGAATAATCTCCGAGCTGGTATTCGGGAGGATTCATTCGTGTATCAGGCAGCCGGCTCTGCCCGTTCAGCTGTCCCGTAAAATCGAAAGCCCATTTCCGGTGAGGAGTAGCATAAGACAGGGTTAGCAGTCCCTTGTAACGGGAAGTCAGGGGAACCGCACGCAATTCACCGTTGATAGTACTTTTTACATCACTGAACCGGTAAGCCAGGGTTATATCGAATCGTTCCACTGGTTCCACAGTAACTTCAGCCTGGAAATTATTCGAGTAGGACCTGCCGTCCAGGTTATAAACATAAACGGCCGAAACATCCCGGTCACGGTCAACGATAACCTGGTTCTGGAAATCCGTCCGGTAAACATCAATACTGGCAGTCAATTCCCTTTCACTTCCCAGGTGCCAGTCCCGCGTCAGGTTCACACCATAATTCCAGGCTTTTTCCATTCCCAGTTCCTCGGTAAAAAAGAATGTCCGCGAACTGGCCAGCAGTCCCAGGTTCTCTGACAGCACATTGGCCGAACGGTACCCTCTTCCCGCGGAAGCGCGTAAAGAAGTATGTTCATCAAACACATACCGCAAATGCAGCCTTGGTGTAATGAGTAATCCGTAAAGGGAATTGTAATCCAGGCGGAGTCCCATAATACCGTTAAATTTTCCAGGATCGGTATAGGTATACTGTCCAAAGATCCCGGGCACCACCTCTGTTTTGCTGTAAGAGTCAAATCCCTGATATTCACCGTAATCATCGTACTGGAAGCTTCCTCCCATATTGATGATATGGTTGGTGTTCCCGATGATACTCTGGTAAATAAGGTTCGAATAAAAGGAGGTCTGTTCTCCAATGTAACCCCAGAGCCCGAACAATCCCTCCTGCCTGAACCGGGTGGCAGATGCCTGGAAACCAATACTCCTGTATGGTTTGTCGGGGAACAGGATCCCGACCTTGCCAAATCCATGGTATCTGCGGGACTGAAGTTGAATGCCGTATGCGTTCATGGTGCCTGCGTCCTGATCATAATTAAAATCGAGCTGTCCCCCTTCCCGCAATTCATCCAGGACTGAGAATCCGAACTGCATCCTGAAATTCCCTTCGGGATTGTATTTCCAGCGGTTAAGGACGTTAAACTGTCTGTTCAGGGGTATATCCATGAATCCATCCTCGTTCCGGTCGATCTTATTCTGCATGGTTGAACCGTGGACCAGGAACATCGTACTCCATTTGTCGGAGATTTTAATGGCAGAATTAAGGTTTGCCTCGAAACGGCCCACCGAATTGGCAAAGAGATTTACATACAGAGGATCCCCATTCTCGGGTTTCTTGTATTCGATATTGATTTGTCCGCTTGTTGATTCATACCCGTTGATAACGGCGGCAGCCCCTTTCGAGATCTGGATGGATTCCATCCAGGGACCCGGAACGTAATTCAGCCCGAATGCTGATTCCAGTCCCCTGAGAAAGGGAATATTCTCAAACAGGATCTGGCTATACACACCGGCCAGTCCCAGCATTTTGATGTGCTTTGCCCCGGTCACAGCATCCGCGTACCCGACATCGATAGTGGCTGAATTTTCGAAACTTTCTGAAAGATTGCAACATGGAAGTTTCAGCAGGCCGGCTTCGGTTATGAATTCGGTTTTGATTGGCTGCAGCTTTGAAATATAACTTCCCCCGATTCTTTTTGAGATCGTGACTTCGTCGATGTCATCACCGGCGGCCATGACCAGGTTTACCTCATTCTGGTCAGCCGCTACCAGGATGGTATCCGGGGCATATCCGACAAAACTGAAAACAAGTGAATGTGCACCATTTCCATGTCTTGTAATGGTGAATTCACCGTTTTCATTAGTTACCGTGCCATGGGATGTGCCGCTCCAGTATACATTTACAAAAGAAAGCGGAGTTGTTTCCTGATTCTCTCCCAGTTCCGATACCCATCCCGTTACCGGGTTCTGTGCGTGAAGCACAGGAATCAGCAGAATAGACATTAATAATAAAATATATGATTTCATAATTGAAGGATTTAAATTACACATAAGAACTACTGTGTCGGCAGGATGCGAACACAGGTGTAATAAAATCCAATCAAATCAGAAGGATCCCGTGTTGAAGAAGGATATTTCTTGAAGATATGACGAATGGGGGAGAATGTGAATACTCATCGACTGAGAATCCGGCTTCAGGCAGGCAATTATATTGGTTCGGCAGGGAGGCAAGCGTAATCAGTATCTCAATATGAGGAAGCCCTCTTTTTTCAGGGGAGGTATATTTCTCATCCAGATTCATGTATTCTCCCTCATTTGAGCAGCAATCTTCACTTAATTCTTCGGTGATCAGGAATCTTTCGGTTATATGGCTGCAGCAGTCCGATTCAGTAAATGAATCTGTACTACACTGCATATAAGTGCCTTCCTTACAACAACCGAGGTTGCTGTCAAGCAGGATATAAGTATTACCTGATTTTAAACAGCTGTGCCTGGTAAAATATAAACCTGCAGCGGGAATCAGGAATATAATCGCCAGAAAGAGAGAAAATATGTTCCGGGCATGTTTCACAATAACAAATAAAGGTTTTTAATGCAGATGATTCAAGAATTACAGGGATTTTAACCCGAATTTAACCTGTGGTTCTGCAGTTCAGGTATTACCCGGATGACCGAAAATGCCATGAAGCTGATACATTTCACCTCCGTGTTCCTGTCCTTCCAGGTCTGCAAATACACTGAATAATGCCAGAACTTAAGCGGAATATATTGTAGATTTGTTATTCGCTCCGGCCTGTCGAATGGATAACCACGTACATACCATAATCAAAGCATCCTGGGTGGGTGTCCTTGGGAATGCCCTCCTGTCGCTGCTGAAAATTATTGTTGGGATCCTTTCCGGGAGCCTGGCGGTCATCGCCGATGGCATTGATTCAGCCAGTGACATTCTCACTTCACTGATCACGCTGTTCACGGCGCGCATCATGAGGCGGCCACCCGATATAAAATACCCTTATGGATATCTGAAAGCAGACACCATAGCCACCAAGGCACTGGCGTTCGTGATAATCTTTGCCGGAGCCCAGCTGGCCATCGGTACGATCCGGAATTTTCTGCAGGGTGCAGAAAGGGATTTGCCGGGCATGGCTGCCATTTATGTCACCCTCCTGTCTATTGCAGGAAAGTTACTGCTGGCAAGGCACCAGTTCCGCATGGGCAAAAAGACCGGAAGCGAAATGCTGAAGGCAAATGCCCTCAATATGCAGAACGATGTAATTATTTCGGGCTCTGTACTTGTGGGACTGGCATTTACCTTCCTGCTGAGAATGCCGGTCCTCGATTCGGCCACGGCGTTGCTGGTCAGCGTCTGGATACTGAAGGTGGGTTTCGAGATCTTCATGCAGACAAACCGTGAACTGATGGATGCCAGTACTGAACCGGAACTTTACCGTAAGGTCTTTTCGGCGGTCGGCAAAATCGAAGGGGCCAGCAATCCCCACCGCCTCCGGATCCGCAAAATCGGTAATTATTACATGATCGTCCTGGATATCGAAGTTAATGGGGCCATCTCCACCCTGGATGCTCATAAGATCTGTATTTTGGCGGAGGAGAATATCCGTAAGGAGATTGAAAATGTATTCGATATAATGATCCACATCGAACCCGCCGGTTTCAGGCATAAGGAGGAAGTATATGGCCTTTCTCCCGGCGACATGGAACCGGATGATCCGAACGGCTCCTGAATGATCCTGAACGCTCCCGACTGTCCGGACATTAATTATTTTTACTCTGGAATGAAAAGAATATCAATACTGTTTGCAGCCCTGATACTTGCGGCTTTTATCCATGCCCAGGATGAACCACCGATCGTAACTGACCGCCCGGACCAGACCGAATCGGCTCTTGTGGTCCCCGCCTGGCGGCTGCAGATCGAAACCGGATTGTTGAATGAATGGGTCAGTAGTACGGATCCGAAAGACCAGGAGACCAGGTACGGAACAACCCTGCTGCGCTACGGACTTTTCGGTTTCATGGAA
>CBFDEE010000067.1:0-9850 GCA_965603745.1 uncultured Bacteroides sp.
GGCTGTCAATCATGATGTTTCCTACAAAGTGGACTTTTTCATCAGCAACTCCCTCCTGTTTGAGGTTGAGTATCCCGGATTCCTCGCTGACGAAAAGATAATCCGACAGTACATCTGTGACGATCCGGTTGATCTCTTCAGGCATACCCCGGTCAAAGCTTCTCAGTCCCGCTTCAACATGCCCTATCCTTATCCCCATTTTAGATGCAACCACGCTGCATGCAAGGGTTGAATTTACATCGCCTGGCACCAGGATCAGGTCCGGTTTTTCCCGGTTAAGGATTTTTTCGAATTCGACCATGATCCGGGCCGTCTGATCAGCATGGGTCCCGGAACCGACGCCGAGATTGAAATCAGGTTTCGGAATTTCAAGTTCCTCGAAGAAGATTTTCGACATATTCTGGTCGAAATGCTGGCCGGTGTGGCAGATCAGGTGATCAAATTCGTCCGGCCTTTTTTTAAAAGCCCTGTAAAGGGGAGCGATCTTGATGAAATTCGGCCTTGCACCGGCAACTGTGATAATTTTCATGGGTTTTGTAATATTTGTCTGAATATTTCTGTCATGGCGCCTGTCTGGGTTTTCCTTGAATACCTGTCGATATTAACCGCTTCGTTCGAAAGATTGCCTTTCCTGTAGCTTTCATATAGATTCAGGATAAGTTCTTTCATCCCGTCATAATCGTTAAAGTCCACCGTAAAACCTGTTTTCGTTTCATCCAGGAAGGAGGCGGCTTCACCGTTCGGGGGACCAACAGCCAGGATCGGCCTGCCTGCGTTCATATATTCAAATAACTTCGCTGGTTGTGCCCCCCTGGCAAATGGTGTGTTGCGGATCAGCAGAAGCAAGACCTGGGATCGTTTCAGAATACCGATTGCTTCATTGTGCGGAATATACCTGGTGCTGTGTACCCAGTTATAAAGGTTCAGATCTTCAATGGCTTTGACCGCTGAGTAATCGCAGTCTCCGATAAGCCTGAGCTCCAGGTCCCCTGCAAAACCGTCGTTTGAGTGTACCAGGTCTGACAGCACCTTCCACAGGGTTTCTGAATTCCTGGAAGGGGTGATGGTGCCGACATGGGTAATGCTGAACTTTGCGTCGGGCTTAACCACATTCTTTTCTCCATTATCCTCCGGATCATCAAAATCTTCCGGGTCGTATCCGTTTGGTATAACCTGTACCGTATTAACTCCCAGTTCATTGAAATAACGTTTCATATCATGGCTGTTAACCGTTACGAAACGGGCATTACTGACAACACAGGATTCAAGCCTGCGATGACGGCGGTCCGCCAGCCAGGTAAGCATCAGATCCTGGTAATAATCAATTTTTGTCCACGGATCACGAAAATCTGCGATCCATGGTATCTTCAAACGCCGGGAAACAGCCATTCCGATCAGGTGGACGCTGTGCGGGGGACCGGTGGTGGCAATCAGATCAACGGGATTTTCTGCCAGGTACTTTGCAAGGTACCGGACCGATGGTTTTATCCAGAATTTACGGGCATCAGGGATGAAAAAATTACCCCGGATCCAGATAGATATCTTTTCTGCGATTCCCTTCTTTCTGTCCTGGTTCAGAAAACCTGTATTGATCCGGTGATCCTTTTTCTGATGTGTGAACCATTTATACAGCTGGTAAGGTTCCCATACCCTGGTTTTCAGAACGGTAAGGTTTTCGGGAATATCTTTGATGAGGGACTCATCAATGGACGGGTATTCCGGGTTATCAGCCGTATATACAATCGGTTCGTAGCCAAATTCACGCATGTATTTGCTGAACTTCAGCCAGCGCTGGACGCCGGCCCCGCCACTGGGTGGCCAGTAGTAGGTCAGGATAAGAACCTTTTTCCGCCCGGAATCTGTCATGATTGATTTATATGGTGGGCATCCGGATCAGTTTCTATAATTTACTTAACTGGGCCTGGAGACTAACTTTTTCCTGGACGATCTCACGAACCTTCTTAACGGGAATTCTTTCCTGTTCCATGGAATCACGGTACCTGATCGTAACGGTATCATCCTGTGAGGTCTGGTGGTCAACGGTAATGCAGTAGGGAGTGCCGATAGCATCCTGCCTGCGGTACCGGCGGCCGATGGAATCCTTTTCCTCGTACTGGCAGTTGAAATCAAGCTTAAGTTCATTCATGATCCTTCGTGACACATCCGGAAGCCCGTCTTTCCTGACCAGTGGCAGAACGGCTACTTTTACAGGGGCAAGGAAGGGAGGTATCCTCATGACCGCCCTTTCATCGTCAGCACCTTCTTTCTCGATTTTCTCTTCATCGAAGGATCCTGCCAGGACCGTCAGGAACATACGGTCAAGCCCGATGGAAGTCTCCACCACATAGGGTATATAACTTTCGTTGAGATCATTGTCAAAATACTGCATCTTTTTACCGGAGAACTTCTGATGCTGGGCCAGGTCAAAGTCGGTCCTGGAATGGATCCCTTCGACCTCCTTGAATCCTATGGGGAACCTGAACTCGATATCGGTGGCGGCGTTGGCGTAATGAGCAAGTTTGTCGTGATCATGGAAGCGGTAATTATCCTTGCCCATGTCGAGGGACTGATGCCATTTCATGCGGGCTTCCTTCCAGAATTCAAACCATTTCAGTTCCTCGCCCGGGCGGACAAAGAACTGCATTTCCATCTGTTCGAATTCACGCATCCGCATGATGAACTGGCGTGCAACGATTTCGTTCCGGAAAGCTTTCCCGGTCTGGGCAATCCCGAAGGGGATCTTCATCCTGCCTGATTTCTGTACGTTCAGGAAATTGACGAAGATACCCTGTGCCGTTTCAGGGCGCAGGTAGATCTTGCTTGTTGCCTCACTTACGGATCCTACACTGGTATCAAACATGAGGTTGAACTGCCTCACTTCGGTCCAGTTCCTGGATCCCGATTCTGGATCTGCGATCTCACAGTCAATAATGATCTGCCTCAGTTCTTCGAGTTGATCCTCTTCAAGAGCCTTGATAAACCTCGCATGAACCTTGTCAATTTTTTCCCGGTTGGCCAGCACCCGCGGGTTGGTAGAAATGAATTTCCCCTCGTCAAACGAGTCCCCGAATTTTTTTGCGGCTTTTGCGACTTCTTTATCGATTTTCCCCTGGAGTTTATCCAGATAATCCTCAACGAGCTGGTCCGCACGGTAACGCTTCTTGGAATCCCTGTTGTCAATAAGCGGGTCATTGAACGCATCAACATGACCGGAAGCCTTCCATATCTCCGGGTGCATGAAAATGGCCGAGTCGATGCCCACGATGTTTTCATTCAGGTTCACCATGGCATCCCACCAGTACCTGCGGATGTTGTTTTTCAACTCCACCCCGTTCTGCCCGTAATCGTAAACTGCGCTCAAGCCATCGTATATCTCACTGGAGGGAAATACGAATCCATACTCCTTTGCATGTGAAATGATCTTCTTGAAAAGGTCTTCCTGAGCCATAATTGATACAAAAATTGGTTAACTGTGATGGCACAAAAGTAAAGAAAATAATAAATCATAGCAGTTTTCCGGAAGCTTCTGACAAGTATCATGAAGATTTGTATCCGTCCTTATTATATTTGTAATCAGTATGGATTCTTCTTATGAAAAAGAAAGTTGATTTTCTGGTAATCGGGTCCGGGCTCGCGGGACTCAGTTTTGCCCTCAAGGTGGCCGAGCATGGAAAGGTATGCCTTGTGACCAAAACATATCTGGAGGAAACAAACACCCAGTATGCTCAGGGAGGCATAGCCGCCGTAACGAATGAGCCCGATTCTTATGAAAAGCATATTTCCGACACACTGATTGCAGGGGATGGACTGTGCAATGAAGATGTCGTCCGCCAGGTAGTAAAGGATGCTCCTTTGCAAATTGAAGAGCTGATCCGCTGGGGAGCGAGTTTCGACAAAAAGTCGAACGGGGAATTCGACCTTGCAAGAGAAGGAGGCCATTCTGAGAACCGGATACTTCACCATAAGGATAATACCGGGGCCGAAATACAGAAAAAACTGAGCGACCGGGCCAGGCGCCATACGAATATTGAAATCCTTGAAGAACATTTTGCGGTGGACCTGATCACGCAGCATCACCTGGGCATGCTGGTCAAACGGTACAATAGAGACATACGGTGTTTCGGAGCCTATGTGCTGGATCTGAAAACGGACCGGGTGATCACCATACTTGCCAAAACTACACTTATCGCAAGCGGAGGAGTCGGGAACCTGTACCATACCACAACCAATCCACCCATAGCTACGGGTGACGGGATGGCAATGGTCTACCGTGCAAAAGGAATTATTGAGAACATGGAATTTGTACAATTCCATCCAACCTCGCTTTTTAATCCCGGGGAAAGGCCCTCGTTCCTGATTTCCGAAGCGCTCAGGGGATTCGGAGCCATTCTGAAAACGAGGGACGGCAGGGAATTCATGCAGAAATACGATAAGCGGAAAAGCCTTGCCCCGAGGGATATCGTGGCAAGGGCCATCGATAATGAGATGAAGGTCAGGGGAGATGAATTCGTATACCTGGATGCCTCCCACCTGGATGTGAAGGAGCTGAAATCCCATTTTCCCAATATCAGCGAAAAATGTCAGAGCATTGGAATAGATATTAGCAGGGATCCCATTCCGGTCGTACCGGCAGCCCATTATATGTGCGGGGGAATAAAAGTCAGTGACAGCGGAGAAACCTGGATCAACAATCTGTATGCGGCAGGGGAGGCATCGAGCACCGGCCTTCACGGGGCAAACAGACTGGCATCCAATTCCCTGATCGAGGCCATCGTTTATTCCGACCGGGCCGCAAGGGCATCCATTGAGAAAGCCGGACAGATCCGGATACAGGAAAATATCCCGGACTGGAATGTTGAAGGGACCACACATCCCGAGGAAATGGTCCTGATCACGCAAAACTTCAAGGAAATGCAGCAGATCATGAGTAATTACGTCGGTATCGTCCGCTCAGACCTGAGGCTGAACCGTGCCCTGAACAGGCTGGAGATCATTTACCGTGAAACAGAAGCACTCTACAAAAAGTCCACCCTTTCCAAGACACTCTGTGAATTACGCAACATGATCAATACCGGGTACCTGATCATTAAAATGGCGCAGGACAGGAAGGAAAGCAGGGGACTCCATTACAATACCGATTACCCTGATAAAGCCAACCTCAATATCCAGATCTGAGATTCAAAATTTACTACTCCAGGTTCATCAGCACACCACTGAATTTTGTGGCAGAATAACCTCAAAATAAGGTGGATTAGCTGATAAATCCTTCCGATAACAGTGAAATTTGGGTACTCAGCTACGCCCACAGTATCAGAGATGATCCGCGTATTGCTGTTCAATGATGCCCAGGATATCCTCTATCTCCGAGACATCTGTCGAGGTGACGAGTCTGAGGCGGGTCTCCTTGAAGTCCGGAAGGCCTTTGAAGTAGTTGCTGAAATGCCTGCGCATCTCGAATATCCCCCTGGGTTCCCCTTTCCATTCCAGAGACTTGCGGAAATGCAGCCTTGCCAGTTCCAGTTTTTCAAAAAGGCCTGGAGGAGGGAGGATCTCCCCGGTTTCCAGGTAATGCCTGATGTCCCTGAATATCCACGGCTTTCCGACCGTAGCTCTTCCGATCATGATTGCATCAACGCCATAGCTGCGGAAACGTTCGGCGGCTGTTTCGGGACCGGTAATATCTCCGTTCCCGATAATGGGTATCTCAATGTCAGGATGGTTTTTTACTTCAGCGATCAGGGTCCAGTCCGCCTCGCCCTTGTACATCTGCACGCCTGTGCGGCCATGGATCGTGAGTGCCCTTATGCCCGCATCCTGGAGCCGTAATGATACCTCGACGATGTTCATGTTCTGCTCATCCCATCCCAGCCTTGTTTTAACGGTTACGGGCAGGGAAGTCGCCTTTACGATGGCTTCGGTCATCTCAATCATGAGGGGAACGTTCCTGAGCATGCCAGCTCCGGCTCCGCGCCGGACAATTTTCTTCACGGGGCACCCGAAATTAATATCGATCAGTTCAGGCCTTGATTTTTCCGCAATGCGCGTGGATTCCACCATGGGCTCTGTCAGGTGGCCGTACAGCTGTATCCCGATCGGCCGCTCATAATCAAAGATTTCAAGTTTCCTGAGCGATTTAGCCCCATCACGTATCAGCCCGTCGGAGGATATGAACTCAGTATACATAAGGTCCGCTCCATACTGCTTGCAGATGAAACGGAACGAGGGATCCGTCAGGTCCTCCATCGGGGCCAGGAGCAGGGGCTGTCCTTGTATTTCCAGTTCTCCGATCTTCAGCAAAACCTAGATATTTTGATGTTTTCCTTATGAAAAGATTACTTTTGTCCCAGGGCAAATTTAAACATCCAGGCAAAGCCCTCAAAATTATTAATTTCAGCCGAATGGAATACGGATTTTTTCATGCTGCCCGGCCGTTTACCAAGATCATGCTTGTCCTGTTTCTCATGGTAACGTCCTACCTGATCCTTTTCGGGATCGGGATCCTGATTGCCTGGCCCCTGTTCAATATCGCCCCGGGGGAGGTTGTCACGATCCTGGAGAGCCGGAGCACAGACGGGTACATCGGACTGCTGAGATTCCTGCAGGTCCTTTATTCCATCGGGCTTTTCCTGCTGCCAGCCCTGCTGGCTGGTTTTCTCATACAGAGAAATACCTGGAATTACCTGAAGGCGGACCGTCAGCTCCGGGTGTCCCTGATAATTCTGGTCGTCCTGCTTATGCTGGTTTCCATCCCCTGGATAAACTACCTGGGATTCCTTAACGAAAAATTGTCCCTCCCGGAACGCTGGAGTGATTTGATGGAAAAAATCCGACAGAGCGATGAGCAATCCTGGGAGCTTATGAAATCATACCTTTCTACCGACAATATCTGGGGATTATTGTTTAACATTTTCATGATTGCCCTGATCCCTGCCATAGGGGAAGAATTTCTGTTCAGGGGAATTCTCCAGAGAATCTTCATGGAGTGGTTTCGCAATGGTCACCTTGCAGTCCTGGTGGCTGCAGTGCTTTTCAGCCTGGCGCATTACCAGTTCCTGGGATTCATGCCCAGGATCATCCTGGGCACACTGTTCGGGTATATTTTTCTGTGGACCGGCAACATATGGCTTCCGGTGATTGCACACTTTGTGAATAATGCTGCCGGTGTTGTATATTATTACCTTTATCTGCAGGACAGGCTTGGGACCGATCCGCAGCAGATCGGAATGCAGGGAAATCCTTTATTGTTTATTTTTGGAAGCGTAATCCTGACCATGATCGGTCTTATGGCGATACAGCAAATCAGCAGTCCCTCAGCCGATGTTCATTCTGGATGAGCTGAACAGGTTCTGGTCACTGATTTCATTTTTCCTGTACACATAGACCAGTCCGTATTCCATGGCCTTTTCCCGGCGAAGATTATCAGGCAGGTCCCTGAATGATTCCTCAACCTCATTCCAGATGTTCAGAATGATATCATCTGCCTCAGGCCGGAGATCGGCCAGTTCCTTCAGGGCCCTGTTATTTGCGCTCTGAAGGTTCTTCTGGTTGTGGTAGGCTTCAAGGAATTTTTCATACCTGACTTTTACAACGGCAATGGTGGGATTGGTGATCGGGTTCATCCCCTTGCGTATTCTCTGGGTTTCTCCCTCAATGATTTTCTCTCCCCAGTTTAGAATCTCCTCCTCGGTGCTCAGGGGAGGAAGTTTCTTTGAATAACCATTCAGCTTGTAATAATCAAGGATCGAACCCGAAATCTCTCCCCGCTGGATGGACATGTTGACAACCTGGATGAAATGTGAAATATACAACTTGGCTTTTTTCTGGAGATTCTGATAATCCTTATGGCGTTCGATCTGTTTGTTGAGTGCCGATTTCTGGTGCAATATTTTTTTCTCGAAACCGGACAGGAACGAGACAATCCTCTGATAGGTGCTCTGTGAAAACGCCAGCTTAAATGGAGGAGTTTCTTTTCCCTTGTGGTATGCTTTTAATAATGCTTTGTGCCTGGCATTATCGGTGTTGGGAAGTCTTCTGTAGGGCATATTGTTGAAAAGGTGTTAGCGGGCTGTTAATAAATTCAGGGTTAAGTGCGAAGATATGAAAATATCAACAGCACGCAAGGGTATTCGTAGTTTTTTGACGAATGGAGCATTTTCAGCATAATTAAATCTAAATCAAGATAATAAGGTTTGGTTAAGTATATCACAACCGGGACAAAAATCAGATTATTGTTAATAATGAGCCGGAAATCACAGGCTATTTCCCTTATCCTGATCAGACGTTTTATCCGTTTCGATATATCCTGTCGTGCCCGGGGGCATTTGCATATACATTTATTCCTTATAAATTCGGGAAATATTAAAATCCGGACAGACATGTTTAAAGCTGAAATTTATACCCGAAGGAGAAACGAGTTAAGGAAGCATCTTAAAGGGGGACTGGCATTGTTCCCTGCCAATAATGAAAGTCCCATTAACTATCCAGACAATACCTACCATTACAGGCAGGATAGTAATTTTCTGTATTTTTTCGGACTGGATCAGCCGGGACCCGCCGGCGTGATTGACCTGGATTCGGGGGAAGACATCCTTTTCGGAGATGATGTAAGCATTGATGCAATCATATGGATGGGGCACCTTACTTCTATGAAATCTCTCGGGGAACAGGTAGGAGTGAAAAATATCCGGGCGAAATCGGAGCTCCAGGATTACATCCGGGATGCTGTACAAAAGGGACGGACGGTTCACTACCTGCCGCCTTACCGGCACGATACCCTCCTGGAGCTTGCGGCTTTGACGGGAAGGTCGCATGCAGAGACCGCGTCAGGGGCTTCAATGGAACTGACCAGGGGAGTCATAGCCTTGCGTTCGGTTAAGGAATCCGTTGAGATAGAAGAGATATCAAAAGCGGTTGACATCTCATACGAGATGCACACCACGGCAATGAAAATGGCCTTCCCGGGGATTTACGAGAGGGAAATTGCCGGGCGGATAGAGGGAATAGCCCTGAGCCATGGAACCTCCGCCGCCTTCCCCATCATATTAAGCATGAACGGACAGATCCTGCATAACCATTATCACGGGAACCTGCTGGAGGAGGGACGCATGATGGTGACAGATGCCGGCGCCGAAACCGTCAACCATTATGCCGGTGATATTACAAGGACCGTACCGGTTGGAGGCAGATTCAGCCAGCGCCAGAAAGATATCTACGAGATCGTCCTGAAAGCAGAAACCTGGGCAATCGGGCAAATAGCCCCGGGGATCCCGAACAGGGATATTCATCTTGGGACTGCCAGGATCATTGCCGGGGGACTGAAGGACCTGGGACTGATGAAGGGGGATGTGGATGAAGCCGTTGCAGCAGGAGCGCATGCCATGTTCTTTCCTCATGGACTGGGACATATGATGGGACTGGATGTTCACGATATGGAGGGTCTGGGAGAGGATAATGTCGGATACAGCGATACCATAAAAAGAAGCACGCAATTCGGAACGGCATACCTGAGGCTCGGCAAGGAACTGCAGTCCGGGTACGTAATAACGGTGGAACCTGGCATCTATTTCATTCCAGCACTGATCGATAAATGGAGGTCCGAGGATAAGTTCATGGATTTCATTAACTACGACAGGGCAGAAACATACAAGGACTTCGGGGGCATTCGCATCGAGGACGATGTACTGGTCACCGAAACAGGCTATAAAGTGCTGGGTAAATCCATTCCGAAAACCATTCCCGAGATTGAAGAAACGATGAAAAAATAACATTAAAGTTAGCATGCTTCAGGCATTATCAGCACGTCGCTGAATTTTGCGCCGGATAAGCGCAAAATAAGGCTCCTTTGCTGACA
>CBFDEE010000068.1:0-9829 GCA_965603745.1 uncultured Bacteroides sp.
ATTATAATCACCTGTAATCTTTTCGTCCTCCAGGGGCAGGAAGTCCATCGGGATAGGCTGCACATCCATGTTGATGAGCTTTTCCACCATCCTCAGGTTCAGGGCAGGATCGCCCGTGTTATAAGGCCGGCCCATGATCACGAGACATTCTTTGTCCTCCGGCAGATTGGCCAGGACCTTTTTCCCCATGGCTTTGATTTCAGCTTCGAATTCCTCCTGTTTTTCCTGGGCAAGGTCGATGGCCTTGATGGTTTGTGCAGCAGAGATACCAAACTTCTCCTTCATAAACTTCGATATCTCCTTATTCAGAACTTTGCCAAAATACCTGAAATTCAGGGTGGGTACAAGCAATTTCTCTTTCTGATCCTGCTCAAGTGAAGGTTTCACCATGAAGGGATAGGTCTGGATCCATGGACAATTATAATTGGCCGTAGGATTGTCTTCCTCTGCTTTTGCATTAATAATAAAGGGAGCAAAAACATAATCCACCTCTTTCCGGAAAAGGTCATCAATATGGCCATGTATCAGTTCAACCGGATAACAGGTTTCTGCGACGAGCATTTCCAGTGATTTCTTGATCAGGCTGTTATCGGACTCCCGTGAAATCAAAACCCGGAAACCGAGGGATTCATAAAAGGTTTTCCAGAATGGGAATTGCTGGTAGAATACCATCAGGCCCCTGGGTATCCCTACGGTGATCTTATCGCTTTTTTCCTCTTCTGCATAATCTTTCAGGAGAAGTTGGTTTCGGATCTCAAAATAATCGGTAATGCTCTTGCCTTTCCCTTTCCTTTCATCAAGTTCATACTTTTCACATCTTCCACCGTAATACAGAGGCTTCTTTTCACCTTCTATTTTCACCCGGCGGATCTCACACTGGTTGCTGCATTCCTTGCAGGTAAATATGCTGACAGAAAAGGGTATCTTGGAAATATCAACTCCCTTGAACCGGGTCTGAATATTGTATTCGTTCACATATTCTCTTGCCAGCATGGCAGAGCCAATAGCCCCGGTGACATCAAAATGAGGAGGTATATGGATCTTTTTGCCTGTGACTTTTTCAAATGCAGCGACCACGGCCTTGTTATTTGTGACACCTCCCTGGAAAAGGATATGATTGCCTATCCGTTTCTTCCTTACAACCTTAAGGATATAGTTTTTTACAATGGAATATGCCAGTCCCCCGATAAGATTTTCCTTTTCCACCCCTTTCTGCTGGAAGGAGTTCAGGTCGGACTCCATGAAGACCGTGCAGCGGTCTCCCATGGCTGCTGGTTTCTGAGACTTGAGTGCCAGGTCCCCAAATTCTTCAATGATGTTAATCCCAAGCTTTTCCGCCTGTTCCTCAAGGAATGAACCGGTACCGGCGGCACAGACCTTGTTCATTTCAAAGTCAACGACCACCCCGTTATCGATACTGATAAATTTAGAATCCTGTCCACCGATCTCAAATATCGTATCAACCTTCGGGTCAAATGCAATGGCTGCAGTAGCCTGGGCTGTTATTTCATTACGGATCACATCGGCACCGATGAAGTCCCCGGTCAAATACCTTCCGGATCCCGTGGTTCCTGCTGCTTTAACAACTACCCTGTCGCCCACTTCCTCAAAGATCTCTGACATTCCCTTTCGTATGGCTTCAAGGGGCTTGCTTTCGGTAGGCAGGTACCTCCTGGCAACAACACGGTTCTCTTCGTCTATCAGGACAACATTAGTGCTGAGCGATCCAACATCCAGTCCCAGGTAAACCTCATACTTTTCTTCCCCTTCAGGTAATTTATACACATCCTTATCTACATCGAACTGCGGCTCGACCAGGACCTCATGGTGACTGCCCCTTTCTTTTTCCTCGTTCAGGTAACTGACAAGCCGGTCTATCCCCTTGAACTCTTCAAATTCAGTGATCTTGCTTATAATGTTGAGGGCTGCTCCGATTGCACCCATGGATGCATGATGCTCGGGCACGATAAGGTCGGAATCCCCCTTTGCACCGAGCAATTCCCTGAATGCCCTGATCATGCCTGCATTTGCAGCTACGCCTCCCTGGAAGGAAACCGGGAATTCAAGTTTCTTGCCTCTTCCCAGGGTACTGACGAAATTCCGTGCAACGGCAAAGCAGAGTCCCGCAACAATATCGTAAACCGGTGTGGCGATCTGCTGCAGGTGTATCATGTCGCTCTTGGCGAAAACGGAACAACGTCCCGCTATCCTGGGCGGATTCTTGGATTTCAGCGCAAGTTCCCCGAATTCCTTTTCGATGGATACACCGATGCGCTTGGCCTGCTGGTCAAGGAAAGATCCCGTGCCAGCGGCACAGATGGTATTCATTTCAAAATCTGCAAGGGTATTTGTTTCTGTTTCATCCCCGCTCATCAAGATGAGTTTGGAATCTTCACCGCCCATTTCAATAATTGTTCTTACTTCGGGATGAAGTTCGCCAATGGCGACGGACTGGGATATCACCTCATTCACATAAGCGCCTCCAAGTATCTCGGAGGCTAGCTTGCCACCGCTCCCCGTAAACGCAATGTTCAGGTTCTTCGGATTCCCCAGTCCCCCGACAAGCTCATCCAGAATCAGTTTTAACTGTTCAAACGGACGTCCCTGGTTGTATGTGTAACTTTCATACAGTATATTTTTCTGCGAATCAAGGATTACGGTGTTGATGGAAATGGATCCGATATCAATCCCAATGGTCAGATCATCAGTGGCCTGAGATAATTTTGAAAGGTCAGTCTTCATAGAAGCGGTTTTAGTCGCACAAATCGAGGGTACCAGGTAGGGGTTTCCGGATTCAATTCCTAAAGAAAAAAAACTTTGTGTACTTGAACAAATAAATCCACTCTAATTTTGATCTTATTTATAATCTGTCTAAATATAATCCGGCAGATGTGCGATCGGTTGTAAAGGCCTGAAAATGAAAATCTAATGATAAATATTGAGGGGGGGGGAATTATGGACTGTAAATCCTTTATGGTCAGCAATGAACATTGCTGTTACTGACTGCTGGCGGTACCGGGAGGCTCGGGAGCGGTAAACATCTGCGGGTGGATTTTGTATCAGCCCGGTCTGAGGCTAAGACTGTTTCAGTCCAGTTTGAGAACGGCCAGGAAGGCGGACTGGGGAATCTCGACGTTCCCGATCTGCCGCATTTTCTTCTTCCCTTTCTTTTGCTTTTCAAGGAGTTTGCGTTTACGGGTGATATCTCCCCCGTAACATTTAGCCGTTACGTCCTTGCGAAGGGCCTTTACCGTTTCCCTGGCAATGATCTTGGCCCCGATGGCCGCCTGTATGGCAATGTCAAACTGCTGCCTGGGAATAAGCTCTTTGAGTTTCTCACAGATCCGCCTGCCGAAGGCATAGGCATTGTCACGGTGGATCAGGGTGGACAGGGCATCCACCATTTCCCCGTTCAGCAGGATATCCAGCCTCACAAGATTGGCTTTCTCAAATCCGGTCTGGTAATAATCAAAGGATGCATATCCCCGGGAAATGCTTTTCAGTTTATCGTAAAAATCAAATACAATTTCAGCAAGGGGCATTTCAAAAGTCACCTCTACCCTGTCGCTGGTCAGGTATACCTGGTTTTTTAGGATACCTCTCTTGTCTATGCAAAGTTTCATGATCGATCCCACGTATTCGGACTTGGAAATGATCTGGGCCCGGATGTAGGGTTCCTCGATGTAGTCAATATGCGTGACATCCGGCAAACCGGAGGGATTGTGGACTTCAACCAGTTCGCCGTTGGTCCTGTGCACCAGGAAGGATACATTTGGGACCGTGGTGATCACATTCATGTCGAATTCACGGTCAAGCCTCTCCTGTATGATCTCCATATGAAGGAGTCCCAGGAAACCACACCTGAATCCGAATCCCAGGGCCGCGGAGGATTCCGGTTCATAGGTCAGTGACGCATCATTCAGCTGTAGTTTCTCCATGGAGATCCGCAGTTCCTCGTAATCATCCGCATCCACCGGGTATACACCGGCAAATACCATGGGTTTTACGTCCTTGAATCCTTCAATGGCTGCCCCGCAGGGAACATCGACATGGGTAATGGTATCACCAACTTTTACTTCGCTTGAATCCTTTATCCCGGAAATTATATATCCCACATCCCCTGCACTCAGGCTTTCCCTTGGTTCGGGTTTCAGTTTAAGAACACCGACCTCATCGGCATGGTACTTCCTCCCGGTGGCAATGAATTTCACATGATCCTGCGGATGGATCGTCCCGTTCAGGATCCTGAAATATGCAAAGATCCCCCTGTAGGAATTAAAGATCGAGTCGAATATCAGGGCCTCGAAGGGCTTGTTGGGATCCCCTTCCGGAGAAGGGATTCTTTCAATAATGGAATCAAGTATAACATCAACCCCGTATCCTGTTTTCCCGCTTGCCAGCACAATATCCTCCGTGGCACAGCCTATCAGGTCAACTATCTGGTCACTGACCTCGTCAGGCATGGCGGCTTCCAGGTCCATTTTGTTCATCACGGGAATGACTTCCAGGTCATTTTCAAGGGCAAGGTACAGGTTTGAGATGGTCTGGGCCTGGATCCCCTGGGAAGCGTCTACCACCAGCAGGGCACCCTCACAGGCGGCAATGGACCGGGAGACCTCATATGAAAAGTCCACATGCCCGGGGGTATCGATCAGGTTAAGAAAATACTGTTCTCCGCCTTTCTCATACTCCATCTGGATCGCATGGCTCTTGATGGTGATCCCGCGTTCTCTTTCCAGATCCATGTCATCGAGGACCTGTTCCTGCAAGTCGCGTTCAGAGACCGTTCCCGTTATCTCAAGCATCCGGTCAGCCAGTGTGCTCTTCCCGTGATCTATATGGGCGATGATGCAGAAGTTCCGTATGTTCTTAATGGGATGTGACATCCTGTAAAAATCGAGGTACAAATATAACCTTATTGAAACAGCCCTGCAATATCAGTCAGTATTACCGATGACATTGTTAAATAAGCCGCCTTCAAATTGGGGGCACCTCAGATTGTTAAACCGGCGCTACTTAGCTTTGCGAAGTCAGGTGCCTTGTTTAACAAATCTTCGGTGCTGCACCCGCAATTTGCAGCGGCGATTTAATAATGCCGGAGGTATACTGATATTGCAGAGTTGATAAAAAAAGGGTGCCATTTGAGGCACCCTCTATTATAATATGTTGCTGATGTAATGATTACATCATGCCGCCCATACCACCCATGCCGCCTGCTCCACCAGCCGGCATTGGAAGATCTGGCTCAGGCTCTTCAACCAGCACACATTCTGTGGTAAGCAGCATGCCTGCAATGGAAGCTGCATTTTCAAGTGCTATACGGGCTACTTTTGTAGGATCAATAATACCTGCCTTCAGGAGGTTTTCGTAGGTCTCCGTCCGGGCATTGAACCCAAAGTCCGCTTTGCCTTCCCTCACCTTCTGAACGGCAACGGAACCTTCAACGCCAGCATTGTCAGCAATGATCCGCAGCGGTTCTTCAAGAGCCCTGCGTACAATGCTAATTCCGGTTGTTTCATCGTCGTTCTCTCCTTCAAAGCCTTCAAGTTTTTCAATAGCCCTGAGGTAAGCAACACCACCGCCGGGGATAATGCCTTCTTCTACGGCAGCCCTTGTTGAGTTCAGTGCATCGTTCATACGGTCTTTCTTCTCTTTCATTTCAACTTCTGAAGCGGCACCCACATACAGGACGGCAACCCCACCGGCCAGTTTGGCAAGCCTTTCCTGGAGTTTTTCCTTATCGTAGTCGGAGGTGGTATTTTCGATCTGAACCTTGATCTGATTAATCCTTGCATCAATACTTTCCTTTTCTCCGGCACCGCTGACAACGGTAGTATTGTCCTTGTCAACGGCAATCTTTTCGCATTGTCCGAGCATATCCAGGGTAGTATTCTCAAGTTTGAGACCTTTTTCTTCAGAGATTACGGTAGCACCGGTCAGTATGGCTATATCCTCTAGCATTTCCTTTCTGCGGTCTCCGAATCCGGGAGCCTTCACGGCAGCAACCTTCAGGGATCCTCTTAGCTTGTTGACCACGAGGGTTGCAAGTGCTTCACCGTCTACATCTTCTGCAATGATAAGTAATGGTTTGCCTGTCTGGGCTGTGGATTCCAGTACCGGCAGCAAGTCCTTCATAACCGAGATCTTTTTATCGAAAAGAAGGATATAAGAACTTTCAAGTACTGCTTCCATTTTTTCGGTATCGGTTACGAAATAGGGAGAGATATAACCGCGATCGAACTGCATACCCTCGACAACTTCGACATAGGTGTCGGAAACTTTGGCTTCCTCAATGGTAATCACACCTTCCTTTTTCACCTTTTCCATGGCTTCAGCGATCAGCTTACCAATCTCAATATCATTATTGGCAGATATGGAGGCGACCTGTTCGATCCTGGTATTGTCTTCACCAATATCCTCTGACATGCCTTTGAGGGTCTCAATAACTTTCGCTACTGCTTTGTCGATGCCCCTTTTCAGATCCATCGGGTTGGCACCGGCGGTTACGTTTTTGAGTCCCACATTTACAATGCTCTGAGCCAGCACGGTAGCGGTGGTGGTTCCGTCACCGGCATCGTCATTGGTCTTGGATGCGACTTCCTTGACCATCTGGGCACCCAGGTTCTCGAATTCATCACTGAGATCGATCTCCTTGGCCACGGTCACACCGTCCTTGGTTACCTGGGGGGCACCGAATTTCTTATCGATAACAACGTTGCGCCCTTTGGGACCCAGCGTTACCTTAACTGCATTGGCAAGTGCATCAACGCCTTTCTTCAGCAGATCCCTTGCTTCAATATCATACTTGATTTGTTTTGCCATTATATTTAAATATTTAGTATTTGTTTAATATCTCTTGTTAGATAATAGCCAGGATATCTGCCTGTTTCATGATCAGGTAGTCTTTTCCGCCGACCGTAAGGTCCGTACCGGAATATTTCCCGTAAAGGACAACATCCCCTTTCTTGACTTCCATCTTCTCATCGCTGGTACCGGGACCAACGGCGACGATAGTACCTTTTTGTGGTTTTTCTTTCGCTGTATCCGGAATGATGATTCCGCTTGCGGTTGTTTCCTCGGCTTCCATGGGCTCTACAAGAACCCGGTCAGCCAGTGGTTTGATTTTTACATCAGCCATTTTAAAATATTTATTTTAGGTTAGACATCTTCAAATTCGAGAACTTCCTTTTCACATTTTATGCCAAAGCCGTTTCTTTCATATTTCCCGGACAGCAATGTATGAAAATGAAAAAAAAGTGTCAGGTTGTCATAATTCCTGACACTCGAGTATTGTCATACAGGGTTGTTTACTGGGGATCTGCATCCTGACCCCCGCCTTCACTGGGGACCGTTGTCGGGAATGTCGGGATAGCACTGGGATCCACAACATTATCAATCTGATCTTCGATCACGGACCTCTCTGTTTCTTCTGCCCGCGGAATGGTAAGACTGCCAATGACACTGAAGGCCATCAGGGCGACTGCAAGGGTCCAGGTGGACTTCTCAAGGAAATCAGTCGTTTTCCTGACACCCATGAACTGGTTGGAGGACTGGAAATTTGATGCGAGTCCCCCGCCCTTTGAATTCTGTACAAGAACGATCAGTACGAGCAATGCGCAAACGATTAACACAAGTACCGATAACAAATTATAAATCATGACTTTATTAGTTTTCTGCCAGTTTGCTTTTTATCCTGTTAATTTGCGTGGCAAAGTAAGTACTTTTTTCCGGATATTTCAAACTTAATTTCTCGTATGCATAAATGGCTTTCTTCAGTAATCCCTGCTTCAGGTATATCTTAGCAAGTGTCTCAGTCATAAGGGAATCACCAGCCCTGGTGAAAGTCTCTGAACGGTCGGTCCGGTCGTATTCTGATTCCGGATCTGCGTTCATGCCCGGCCTTTCCTTCAGGAATTTATCGATCATGTCATTCTGCTCCGAAAAAGTCCCTGTTTCTTCTGTCTGATCCCCAATATGATCAAACCATCCGGTAAAGGTGTAACCCTCCAGGGTCTGGGATGGGGCTTTTCCCGTCTCGTCATCGAGTGAATAAGCCGCAGCATACTCCAGGTCCGCCTCAGCGGTTTCCCTGCTCAGTATCTCAGCCAGTCTCCCTGCTAGCCCATCCTCCGGCTCGGTTTCGCCTTCTGTTTTCCCGGTTTCCGCCTGCCCTGCTTCCGTTATCCCGGTTTCCGTTATTCCGGTTTCCACCTGCACAGCATCCGCTTCGGCGCTTTCGCCATACTCTGATCCGGGCTTTGCTGTTTCAGTATGTATAAGATGGTACAAAACGGTCCTGTCCCCCGCGAACGCAGCAGCAGACCGGAGCATATCATGGAACTTCAGGCTGTCCATGTTGTGATGATTCCTGGCAAGCAGCATATGGGCCGTCTGAAAATAGGGGTATTCCCTGGCCAGTTCCTCAACTTCCGTCAGGCTGTATTCGTTCAGCATTGAGGGATCCCTCATATACCCGATCAGGTTTTCCCTCTTCATGAACTACCAGTTTACAAATGCGCGGTTAAAGATATCTTCCGAAATATCTTCGGTGATCTCCTCCGTAAGTTCTGCCTGTACCGATTCGAAAGGCAGCTTACTCTGAAAATCCCTGTACTGGGAAAAAGTCTCTTCAAAGCTCAGTTCATCATCCTGGATATTTAAATAGCGTACCCTGATTCCTATGGTAAACCGGGTGAGTTCCACCTGGTCCTGGCCTGAGATTGCCATGGGACGGGTGGAATAGACCATTATTTCTCCTTCGAAATGTGCTTCACCTATACCGTTCACCAGTATAAGGTTTGTCTGCCTCTCGCATTTATCCTTCAACTCTTCCGTGAAATACTGGCTTAGCACCGGAGGTGCAAGCGCTGCGCGGTTCTGGAAATAGGCAACGGACACTGTTTTGAGTGATCCGGTATTTGCCCCGGACATGGAGTAGGATATCCTGCAGGATGTCATTATCTGACTGAGGGCAGTCAGTATCAATATAGATGATATAATTCGCATGCTTATTCGAGCTTATGCTCCTTGATCTTCCTGTATAACGTTCTTTCTGATATTCCTAGTTCCTCGGCTGCATATTTTCTTTTACCCCTGTGTTTTTCAAGGGCTTTCTTGATGAGTTCGATCTCCTTTTCTTCCAGTGAGAGGGACTCTTCAACGATCTCCTCGGTATCCTGGATATTCGGCCTGTCAGCATCGATGAACTGGCCTGTGTTTTGCTGAGCTGCGATCTCAGCCGGTTCCGTCGAAGGATACAGTTTTTCTATTATGCCAGCATTGCTTTCATGCAGTTCAGCGCCTACCGGTCCTTTTTCAATAATCCCGGCCACCAGCTGCTTCAGGTCATGCATGTCGCTCTTCATATCGAACAGGATCTTGTAAAGGATCTCGCGTTCGGTATTGAAGGTCTGTTCATTCACCGACTTTTCGTAGACGGCCGGAAGCTTTACAGGCTGGTAGTCCGGAAGGTATTTCCTGAGTGTTTCCTCACCTATTTCTCTTTCCGATTCTATAATGGATATCTGCTCTGTGATGTTCTTCAGCTGCCTGATGTTCCCTGGCCAGCGGTAAGCAGACAGCATGGCCTGGGATTCCTGGGTCAGGGTGACTGGTGGCATACGGTTTAATTCGGCAAAATCACTGGCGAATTTCCGGAATAACAGATGGATATCCTCTTTTCTTTCCCGCAGGGCAGGAACGATGATTGGTACGGTGTTCAGCCTGTAGTACAGGTCTTCCCGGAACTTGTTATCATGTACTGCCGTAATGATAATGATATTTGTGGCGGCAATCATCTCAAATCCGGCGAATGCTCAGGCTGTCACGG
>CBFDEE010000069.1:0-9743 GCA_965603745.1 uncultured Bacteroides sp.
AGGTCCGTTTAGGCATAGAACATATCGATGGTTTTGGCATGCATATGGGACATAATCCCCTCTTCAGGGTAAAACTCGTCCAGTAGTAAGCTTACCCCTTATCCCTGACGATCAGCTGGATGTTCTGCTTGTAGGTCTGCTCCAGGATCAGCTCCTTGTTGATCATGACACGGTCGATGGTGCCCTGGTCGAAATACCGGATGGTGACCAGTTCGAGTCCCGTTTCATAGGCAACCTTGAATTCCTTTTCCAGGTCATCGATCAGGTTCCTTGCTTTCCTCTTGTTATTGGTAATGCAGATCTGGAAACTGATGGCCGAATTCTGCATGAGGTTGATCTTCACACCGTGCTTGTAAACATGGCCGAAAATGCTCTCCAGGTTGTCCTCTGCAATAAATGAGAAGTCCTTCGGTGAGATCCGGATCAGCATCTGGTCCATATTGAATATGAAGGAGGGGATCAGTTTGTCATACTCGAGGTTCCCGACCAGGGTCCCCTCCTCCTCCGGATGAATGAAGGATTTTATATAAAGATTGATATTCTTGTTCTGAAGGGGTTTAATGGTTTTGGGGTGGATCACACTGGCGCCGTAATAAGCCAGTTCGATGGCATCCTGGTAGGAGATCTTTTCAAGTTTAATCGTGTTGTCAAACCATTTGGGATCCGCATTCAGGACACCCGGGACATCCTTCCAGATGGTCACGTGTTCTGCCTGCAGTATATGCGCCAGGATGGCAGCCGTAAAGTCAGAGCCCTCTCTTCCGAGAGTGGTCGTAATATCATTAATGGTCGAGGCTACAAAGCCCTGTGTTATGTAGATGCTGGTGTCCTTGAAATGAAAGTTCTTACGGGTAAGCTGTGCTGACAGGGGCCAGTCAATCCGTGCTTCACGAAAGGCATTGTTGCTTTTTAATGAATGGCGTATATCCATCCACTTATTTCCGGTCCCCGTCATGTTCAGGTACGCGGAAATGATTTTAGTGGAGATCATTTCCCCGTAGGGAACGATCTGGTCATAATCGTAATCGTAATTCAGGGTAGGGGCTTTGCCAAGCCTGTCCTCAAGTGCGTTAAAAATCTCCTCAAACTCCTTATGAAAGGGATGTTCCTTATCGGAGAACAGGTCATTTACAATTTCACTGTGGAATTTCTTCCGCTCCGCAACCGCCTGCTTCAGTTCCTTCTTCCGCCTGTGAAAATAATGGTCGGTGATATCTTCCATGGCATTGGTGGTCTTGCCCATGGCTGATACCACGATAGCAATTTTCTCCTCCTGGTAATTTTTCAGGATATCCCCGACATTCCTGACGGCTTCGGCGCTTTTGACCGAAGCGCCTCCAAACTTAAAGACTATCATGCATTGTTTCTTATAGGATGTATACAGAACTGCAAATTTATCAAACTATTGCAACGTAAAAAAAGTAGTACATTTATTTCATCAAATCCGGCAAAAAATTTATTTATGAGCAAGAAATTCAGGGTACATACATTGAATGAATTCATCGTCAGCCAGCAGAATGCCTTCCCTTATGCAACGGGTGACCTGACCCGCCTGCTGGGCCATATCGTGATTGCCTCGAAGATCATCAACAGGGAGGTGAATATGGCGGGACTGGTGGATATCCTCGGAGAAACAGGGGTAGAAAACATCCAGGGGGAAACGGTAAAAAAGCTGGATGCATTTGCAAACGAACAGTTTAAGACAGTCCTTGGCTCGAGCATCGAGGTCTGCGGGCTGGCTACCGAAGAGGAAAAAGATCTGGTTAGCTTTGAAAGTGACCTTTCCGGGGAAGGGAAATACATCGTCTGCATGGATCCGCTTGACGGTTCATCCAATATCGATGTGAACATATCCATCGGAACGATCTTTTCCATCTATCGCAGGATCAGTGAGGTTGGAACCCCTTCGGTGGAAAAGGATTTCCTTCAGCCGGGTACGAAGCAGGTGGCGGCCGGTTACGTTCTGTACGGTTCCTCAACCATGCTGGTCTATACTACGGGACTCGGAGTAACCGGGTTCACTCTGGACCCCTCGATCGGGGAGTTTTTTCTTTCCCACCGGAAAATAATCATGCCGGTTGCCGGTACCACTTATTCCATCAATGAGGGTAACTATATCAACTTCCCGGCAGGTGTCAAGCAGTACATCAAATATTGCCAGGAGGACGATCCCTCCTCTCAAAGACCCTATACATCGCGTTACATCGGTTCCCTGGTGGCGGATTTCCACCGGAATATGCTGAAAGGCGGGATCTATATCTACCCCCGAACGACCTCCCATCCCGAGGGCAAGCTCAGGCTGACCTATGAGTGCAATCCGGTCGCCTTCCTGGCCGAGCAGGCCGGGGGAATAGCCACAGACGGAATGGGGAACCGTATCCTTGAAATGACACCACGGTCCATTCACCAGCGGGTTCCCTTTTTCACCGGTTCGACCGAGATGGTCAGGCAGGTTGAAAAATATATGCAGATTAATGTATAATATTTATCTTCGCAGTCCCGCTCCGTGATACTACATATTCTGATCCCGGACGGCTTCAGTGTAAGCGGTATTTAACCTGTGTACAGCCGAATGACACCCGGAAATTTCTGCAGCCATTATAAGGACCTTCAACAGCTCCGTGAACTGGAACAATGGCTGTCTGGGAAAAAGAACCGGGTGCTCCACCTGACTGGCCTGGCCGGTTCCTCCCCTGCGCTGGCAGCCGCCTGCATCCTGAAAGATCCGGGCAGCAGGCATGTTTTCGTCCTGCCGGATAAGGAAACGGCCGCCTATTTCCGGAACGACCTGGACAATTTCCTCGATGGTCCGGATACCCTGTTCTTTCCCTCATCGTACAAGCGTTCGGTACAGTATTACCAGAAAAGTAAGGACCATCTCATCCGGCGCACCGAGGTCATGAAAAGGATAAACCAGGACGACGCGCCCCTTATCCTGATAAGTTTTCCTGAAGCCCTGGTCGAGAAGATCGTTTCCCGGGCCTTCCTGAATGATAATGCATTCAGGATTTCGAGAGGGGAAAAACTTTCCATGAGTTTCCTTGCAGACTTCCTCGAATCATGCCGGTTTCAGCAGGTTGATTTTGTGTTTGAACCGGGACAGTACTCTGTCCGGGGAAGCATCATGGATGTATTCTCATATTCTGCAAGACTTCCCTACCGGATCGACTTTTTCGGGGAAGAGATCGATTCCATCCGATCCTTCGATATAGAGAACCAGCTTTCAATCGACAGGCTTGAACAGGTCAGCCTGATCCCGGACCTGGCCGAACTTCAGGCAGAGAGTGATACAGGCGGACAGGCCATGAAACCGTTTACGGAATTCCTGGGCAGCGAAGTTGTTTACTGGACCCATGACCTTGCATACATCCGCGACAGGATGGACGATATCTTTGATCGTGCGCGGGGTGCACGCGATGAGGAGGAAGAGCATATCACGGATACAAATAAGGAGGATTTCCTGATCGACGGAGAAACCTTTACGGAAAGCCTCGAATCGTTCAGGGTGATTGAATTCGGGCAACAGGTATATTTTAAGCCGGATCAGAGCATACAATTCAACACCGCGCCACAACCCGCGTTCAATAAGAATTTCGAACTGCTTGCGGAAGAATTTATGCTTCGTTCCGAAGAAGGCTACACAAGCTGTATACTGTCAGACAACCGGAAACAGATCGACCGGATAAACGCAATTTTCGAGGACGCCCATGCAGAAGTGCAGTTCGAGACCATGCTTACAACCATCCATGAAGGATTTACGGACCATGACCTCAAGATCAGCCTGTACACGGATCACCAGATCTTTGACAGGTACCACAGGTACCGCCTTCAGGAGCACTTCACAAAGAAAGAGGGACTGACAGTCAGGGAGCTAACGGGACTGAATCCGGGAGATTACGTGGTGCATATCGATCACGGGATCGGGCAGTTCGGGGGACTCGAAAAGATCCGGCTTGACAATCGTGAACAGGAAGCCGTCAAACTTGTATTCAGGGACCATGATACCCTATATGTCAATATCCATTCCCTGCACAGGATAACAAAGTACAAGGGAAAGGACAGCCAGCCTCCGAAAATTTACAAACTGGGCTCCGGTGCATGGCAGAAACTGAAAAACAAGACAAAGAATAAAGTAAAGGACATTGCGCGTGAACTTATCGACCTGTATGCCAGGCGTAAGGCACAGCAGGGGTATTCCTATTCCCCCGACACCTACCTCCAGGACGAACTGGAGGCATCTTTCATGTACGAGGATACCATGGACCAGCTCAAAGCAACCCGCGAGATGAAAGAAGGCATGGAGGCGGGGCACCCGATGGACCGCCTGGTTTGCGGTGATGTTGGATTCGGAAAAACCGAAGTGGCCATCCGGGGAGCATTCAAGGCCGTGGCAGACAGCAAACAGGTTGCGGTTCTCGTTCCCACTACCATTCTGGCGCTCCAGCATTATAAAACCTTTTCCGAACGCCTCCGGGATTTTCCCTGCAGGGTGGATTATATAAGCAGGCTGAAAAATCCGGCGGCCCAGCGGAAGGCCCTGGCGGAACTGGCGGACGGAAAAACGGATATCATCATCGGGACACACAGGCTGGTGAGCAAGGATGTGCAGTTCAGGAACCTGGGACTGCTCATTATCGATGAGGAGCAAAAGTTCGGGGTGGCCAATAAGGAAAAGCTGAAGCAGCTGAAGCTTAATGTTGATACCCTGACCCTTACGGCAACCCCCATCCCGCGGACCCTTCAGCTGTCCCTCATGGGCGCCCGTGACCTTTCCATCATCCGGACACCCCCGCCCAACCGCTACCCGATCGTTACGGAGCTTCATACTTTCAACGAGGACATCATACGTGAAGCTATTTACTATGAGGTCAACCGGGGGGGACAGGTATTTTATATCCATAACAGGATCCAGAACATCACCGAGATTGAGGCCCTGGTCCGAAGGTTATGTCCGGACGTGAAAACCATCGTAGCCCATGGCCAGATGGAAGGTCCCAAACTGGAAAAGACCATGCTCGGCTATATCGAGGGCGACTATGATGTACTTATCTCCACCACGATAATTGAATCCGGGCTGGATATCCCCAATGCAAATACCATTATCATTAACCAGGCCCAGCATTTCGGGCTGAGCGATCTCCACCAGCTCAGGGGAAGGGTGGGCAGATCGAACAGGAAGGCCTTCTGCTACCTCCTGGCGCCCCCCCTGACGCTGCTGACACCTGAAGCCCGGAGAAGGCTGAAAGCTATCGAGGAATTTTCCGAGATCGGGAGCGGGCTTAACATCGCCATGCAGGACCTAGACATAAGGGGTGCGGGCAACCTGCTGGGGGGGGAGCAAAGCGGTTTCATCGCTGAAATAGGTTTTGAAACCTACCACAGGATACTGGATGAAGCGCTCCTTGAACTGAAGGAAGGGGAATACAAAGACCTTTTCAGGGACCGGGCAGGAACTGGCGCACCCAAAGAATCACCAAGGTATGTTTCAGATTGCCAGATAGATACCGACCTCCCCCTGTTATTCCCGGATGAATATATCGGAAGCGACCCGGAGAGGCTACGGCTTTACAGGATACTGGATAATATCTCATCCAAAGAACGCCTCTTTTCATTCGAGAAAGAACTCGAAGACCGTTTCGGTCCCCTTCCCCTGGAAACAGCAGAACTCCTGAATGTGGTCAGGCTGAGATGGCTGGCAGTACAGCTGGGCTTTGAAAAGATCATTCTGAAAAAAAGCCGGATGATCATATATTTTATCAGTAACCAGGACTCCTCGTATTATTCCTCCCCTGTGTTCCGGTCCGTCCTCGGATACATACAGAGCCAGGGCAGGAGGTTCCTTCTGAAGGAGATGAACGGCAAACTCAGGCTGTCAACCGACTCCGTCACTTCCGTGGCAATGGCAATGGAAGTGCTGAATAAAATCCTGAAAATGTCTTAATTTTGCAGCCCGGATATGAACCTTGTCACAGATATCGGCAATACCGCATGCAAAGCCGCGGTTTTCAGGGAAGGGGACATGATCGCTTCCAGGCAATGGGACGGAGATCATAAACTCCCCGTTCATCAACTTCTGGATGCTCATCCGGATATCCGGAGAGCCATTGTCTCTACCGTCCGCAAGGATGATGGCGGAATTAAAGCTGAACTGGAAAAACGGGGTATCCAGGTGATGATCCTGGACGACCGGACCCCGCTGCCCCTGCATAACCGCTACAGGACACCGGCTACCCTGGGAAAGGACCGGCTTGCTGCAGCCGTTGGTGCAAACGCCAGGTTTCCGGGGCAAAACCTGTTGATCATAGACGCGGGCACGGCCATTACCATAGATTTTGTTTCGTCCGGGAATGAATACATGGGAGGGAACATTTCTCCCGGATTGTCCATGCGATTCGGGGCTCTCCACCACTTTACCGACAACCTTCCCCTTGTGAAACCGGCTGAAACGGACACCTCTGTGACACCGGCCGGGAATGACTCTCATGCGGAACCTGCTGAAACGGATCCCCTGTTGGGGGAGGATACTGAAAGCGCCATACGGGCGGGAGTCCAGTCTGGAATAATTTTCGAGCTTGATGAATACATAAACCGGCTAAAAATACGTTATCCTGACCTGCAGGTTATTATGACAGGCGGAGATGCAATGTTTTTTGATAAGAAATTAAAAAACTCCATCTTTGTGGACCCGGATTTGAATTTGCGTGGCCTCCTCGGAATTTTAGATTACAATGTTGGTATTTAGAAGGTTTCAGGTTTTATTATTCATAGTGTTAATGGGCGGCACGGTGCTGGCCCAGACCAATTCTGATTCACCTTTCTCCAGGTTCGGACTGGGTCTGATGAACCAGCCGGGGTTCGCCAAAGGCCGGGCGATGGGGGGTGTCGGACTCGCCATAAGGAACAATAATCATATCAATTACCTTAATCCGGCCTCCTATTCCGCGTTGGACACCATGTCGTTCCTCTTCGATTTCGGCATCATGGGACATTATACATATACGGAATCCGCCCTTGGAAACGATGAGTATTATGGCATGAATATGGATCACCTGGCCTTTTCCTTTCCGATAACCAAATGGTGGGGAGCCAGCGTTGCCGTTCTCCCCTATTCAAAGGTCGGGTACTCCATCATAAATGAGGACCACATTGACAATATCGGTTTTCTGGATTACATCTATACCGGGAACGGAGGCATTAACCAGCTTAACCTGGGAACTTCGGTTGAATTGTTCTCCCGGCTCTCCCTGGGTATCAATATGAAATATCTGTTCGGTTATATAGACCTCACCAGGGCGGTGCAGTTCCCATTCGATCAAACCAGGTCCTATTCCGAAGTGGAAAGCAGGACCGAAGTGAGTGATTTCATCATTGACCTGGGAATCCAGTACTCCCACGACTTCAATGAAGATTTCAATATCACAATGGGACTTATTTTTGATAATAAATCAAAGGTATCAGCCGAAAACAGTATAGTGAAGCGTAATATCTTCCCAGGTAGTATCACCAGTATTAATGACTCGACATACCTGAGCCCGGAGTTCATTCTCGAGGACACCAGTCAAACAGGGAATATAATCATTCCCTCTAATCTTGGTGTGGGCTTTTCATTCAATTATGCAGATAAAATTCTTTTTGGAATTGATTATTATCAGCAGGACTGGAGTAATTCCACTTTTTTCCATTCAAACCAGACGCTAACCAACAGTAATTCTTTTCACGCGGGACTCGAGGTCATACCCAATCCTGAAGCCCTGAGAGGTTACCATAAACGAATTGCATACAGGCTTGGGGGGCATTACAGCAACTCCTACATTCAGCATGAAGGTGAACAGATGAAAGACTATGGCATAAGTTTTGGAGTAGGTTTACCACTGAGGAACACAAAGAGTTCGTTTAACTTTACTTTTGAAGGGGGACGAAGGGGTTTGATGGAAAGTGAAAAATTACTTGAGAACTACGTGTTAATCAGTTTTAGTGTAACTTTACACGATTTCTGGTTCGTCAAGAGGAAATTCGATTAATTATCAAATAATGAAAAAAGTTCTGAAAATACTGTTTCTTCCTTTTTTTATAAGCGTTCTGGCATTTTCCGTATCAGCACAGAAAGGCCTTGAAGACGGCAGCCGCTACGGACATGGGGAGGATAGTATAACCTGCATCAGGAATCTTTCACTATACAGGGAATTTAATAAGTATAAAAACTACCAGGATGCAATCGGTCCCTGGAGGATCGTATTTAAAGAATGTCCTCAGGCTACCAAAAACATCTATATTGACGGTGCCAAAATGTATAATGATCTTATCAACATGGAGAAGGATCCGGTTCGCAAGGCTGCCCTCATGGATACCCTTAAAATGATATACGACCAGAGGATTAAATACTTCAAACAGGAAGGCTCCGTCCTGGGAAGGAAAGGAGTGGATATCCTGAGACACCCGGAATACAGGAATGATCCTGATATCCTCGAGGAGGCATACGGCTACCTTGGCAGGTCGATTGAGATCCTTAAGAATAAATCGTCGGTTGCGGTTGTAGCTACTTATATGATGAGTTCGGTCTATCTGTTCCAGGAGGAAAGAATTACCGATCAACATGCCATTGAGGACTATGCCAAGGGCAATGAAATACTGAACTACCAGCTCGCCCAGAAGCCGGGCGACGAAGACGTGCTTAAGGTCATCGATCACAGTGACGCCAACTTCATTGCCAGCGGAGCACCTACCTGTGCATCCCTGCTGGACTATTTCCAGCCGAAGTATGAAGAAAGTAAGGGAGATCTGGACTATCTTAAAAAAGTAGTCAGTTTCCTGAGCACACTTGAATGCGAAACCGATCCTTTCTATGCAAAGGCTGCCGAAGCCCTGTATGAAATAGAACCCTCTGCGGAAGCTGCATATGCACTGGCAAGGCTGTTCGTTACGAAAGAACAGTATACAAAAGCGATGGGCTATTACAAGGAAGCCATCAAATCGGAAACTGAGCCGCTGAAAAAGGCTGATTCTTATTACCAGCTTGCATACATCATCAATGCAAAAATGGACGAGCCCGAGAAAGCCAGGTCCTATGCCCTGGAAGCTCTGAAATTAAAGCCAGATTGGGGAGATCCGTACATCCTGATCGGAGATGCCTATGCCGGAAGCAAGGATTGTTTCGATGATGAATTTGAGAAAACCACAATTTACTGGGCGGCTGTGGACAAATTCACAAAAGCCAAATCTGTCGATCCCTCCACTGCTGAAAAGGCAAATGAAAGGATAAATACCTATTCGAGGTATTTCCCGGATGTTGAGACCATATTTTTCTACAGCCTGGAGGAGGGGGACATCTATACCGTCGGTTGCTGGATCAATGAAACCACAAAAGTCAGACCAAGATAGGGAAGAATCGCAACCTGCCTTGCGATTCCTGGCATCTCTCCGGGGGATTCCGATTATTCTGCTGATCCTTCTGGCCACAGGGTATGTTTTTACATCCTGTGAAAACGATCTTGAGAAAATCAAGATCGTTACCAGTATCGACCATTTCCCGGATGCATCGGGCAAACAATACGAGATCCTTTACAGTGATTCATTCAGGGTCCAGGTCAGGATACTGGCTCCCGAGATAGAGAGATATGCCAGGATTGAGGAACCGTATATCAAATTCCCGAAAGGTATGACCGCATACTTCTATGATGACAGCCTGGAGATAGAAGCTTACATAAAGGCAAAGGATGTGGTCTATTTCGAGAAGGAACTGCTCT
>CBFDEE010000070.1:0-9670 GCA_965603745.1 uncultured Bacteroides sp.
AAACAGTCCTTATCAAATTTAATCATCAAGGGATTTCTACCGGATCCTGATCAGTTTAGCCATGTATGAACGTCCGTCCTGAGTGGTCGCCCTGACCAGGTAAAAACGTCCGTTCAAACCGCTTACCGGAATACGCAGAGAAGAGTTCCCGGAACCGGGATGCACTTCGACGATCCGACCAGTGGCGTCAATAATTACTATTTCATTAATGGGCGAGGGTGACCTGATCTCTACAAAATCCTCCCGGCAGGGATTCGGGAATATTTCTAACTTTTCCTGCACGGATCTGAGCGGTTCCGTCTCTTCGGTGGCAGATGGGGGATAGAAGCAGAATTCATAGCTGTCGTTATGGTATATTTTCTCTCCGTTCCTGAAATAACAGGTCAGGTCACCCCATAGCCCGTTATCCGGCAGATTCCCTGATGGGAAGAGTAAACCCCTCTCGCTTCCGATGCCCGTAATCCAGTCTGAATGGGAGAAATCTTCAAAAAGGATCTTTTTCCGGTATTCCCCGTTGATCAAAACGGTATCCGTACCGGATACGACCAGGAAATCCGCCCCGACAAGCATTACATCACGGATGGTGTCCCCGGCCCGGGCACTAAAGTCGTATAGAAGGACATCCCCTGTATCCGGTACATGGTAATTGGGTTCACTGAAATTCCTGAACCAGACCTTTCTGTCCTCCGTCTCATGAATGGCTCCCACGCATACAGCCTCTGCCTGGAAAAGCCGGTCATCCGGATAACTGAAAAGCTTATGGTATACCAGGTCATTAATGACCGTATCCTGATCCCTCAAACCATGCACAAGGTATCGCGGTTCATTGCCGGGTTCCCAGTAGATTTCCGGATAATAATACTGGAATCAGGTAGCGTCTGTGCCGGTAAATGGTATGTAATCCCTTTCAAAAGCACCCAGGTCCGGGGCCGTACCGTAATATATGTAACCGATGTCCTCTCCGAGATCGGCCAGGCTGCTTTCAGCTGCCAGTTGCATGAAACCATTGTCAGGCAGGCTGCCGTCCGGTCTGCGCGGTTCGACCAGCAGGGCCTCGTCCAGGCTTATGAAATCGGCATCCGAAATGGTAAGTCCCAGGTTAAAACTGTTATGGCTTATATCACACTCCTCGTAATCAACGCTCCGTATACTCGTGCCCCTGTAAGCCAGGTTGTTCCGCATCACGTGGTCATAACCCGGAACGTCCGTGACGTTATCAGGAAGCCGGTTCAGCATGTTGAAATTATAGGAATTCCGGTATGCAGAATTATGATACCAGGTGCTTCCGTTGATATGGTGGTTGGAATAAAATCCGCTTGCCTTGTTGCGGACCGCAAGGCAAAAACGTACAACATGCCTCGGGATGGGGACCGGAAGATCCGGTACGGCAGTGCTTCCATAGCCTCCTGCCTTGAATCCGTTCCCGTCACCCAGGCTGGCGAAATTGACGGAATACCCGCTGTACATGGCCCAGCAATTTTCGAATACAACCGCCTCGGCGGCACCCAGTACATCGTACCCGTCATCGGAGTTGAACCATGCCCGGCAGCCCCTGAATACATTGCCGGTCCCACCCTCACGGGGATGGCAGCCGAAACCATCCGTATTGCTGCCCCGCCCGTCTTCCGATGTGTAATCATGGTTCCGGTAAGCATCACAATTCAGGAAAAGATTGTTACCCCCTTTGCGGTGGCGCAGTCCCGTTCCCTGGTTATCATGCATATTAAGTAATTCGAAAATATTATTATCTCCCCAGCTGTAGACACAGTAGGATTCGGTATGGCCGGTGATGGTTACCTGCACCCCGGTCATTTCCAATCCCCTGATATGAATATAATCCCCCTCCACCCAGATCCCCACCACACGCTGGTTAGCGGGAGTAACAGCCGAGAAATCAAAAACAGGTGTTTCCCCCGGGTAGGCCCAGTATTTTATCATGGCTCCGGCGGCACCGCTTTTATCAATAAAGGAGATGCAGGCAAACAGGTTCTGATGTACCCTTGAAATGTCAGCCTCGGTGATCAGATAGGTTCCGCCTCTGATGAAAACGGTATCACCGGGGTTCACATATTCCTGTGATTTCTGTATACTCGCCAGGGGCAGGTCCATGGTTCCCGGGTTGGAATCATCGCCCCCGGCTGCCACAAAATAAACAGAGGAATAAACCGGCATGAAAATACCCGAAAGGATAAAAACGGCAAGAATGGATATTTTTCGCACAACAGCGTAAAAATAAGAATTAGCACGGAACATTTTGTTGCGATGAACTTCCATGATGAATCCCGGCACATCCGGTGATACGATGGTGAGATTCGTCAGTGGAAGGAAAGCACAGACAGGGCCAAGTGGATGCTCGTGTCTGGAACTATACAGAAAACCAGAAATTAAGCTTTACCATAAACACATGGTTTCCTTCTATGCCGAACAGGTCGCCGACAATATCCCTGACAGGGTGATAAACAGATTCGAAACCCGAACGATCATGGGACCATACAACATATAAAGTTGATCCGAGTTTATATTCCCACCGGAAGACCAGGTTTGACCTGAATTGCATGAAGCTGAAATCAGGATCAGCGAAACTGTAGGTTTCAGAATTCCTGTCGTAAGAATAATTGCCTGTGGCCGGATCATAACTGACATCCAGGTGTTCCAGTCGTTTATCGATATCTTTTGATGAAGCCAGGTTTACGCGCCTGAAGGAATCGTAATCTCCAACAGAATAATATGGACTCCCGTAATACTGGACAGATAATTCGGGAGTAAAGAACAATTCCCCCCTGAACGTAAGTGAGCTTGTATGTTGGTCTATATTTCCGGCAATGAATTCATCCCTTGTATTCCCTGAAATGGTTGTAACATATTGCTGATGGTACTGCCGCTGTTCCAGGTGCAAGAGACCTGTAAGCCGCAGTTTCCTGAAAGGAAGCCAGATCACACTCATCCGCGCGACTTCCTGGCTGAATCCCTTCATTCCGAACCCCGTATGGTAGAAGCCAATACCAGCAGACAGGTCTTTAGAGGTGTTGGATCCGATATAAGCCCCCAGGTAATACTGGCCGTCGATACGAAGCGCAGGTCCGCCCCTTAACTCCCGGGTATCGAGATGGGAAAAGTTGTAATCGGCCCCAAGGTTATAATGCCAGAGTTTATTAGTCATACCTCCCAGGTTCAGCCCGGTCCTGTTCATTGTGTTTTCGCCGCCAAAGCTCCAGTATGCCTCCTGATCGAAGCGGAGTGTATAATTCCTGATCCGGTCTCCCGGTTCATTCATTTCATAGGACATTTCCGTACGCTGTCCGGTTCCAGGTAATCTGCATCCGGTCTCTGGAAACGGTGATTATGTGCAAGCTGTTTTCTGAGGATGGCTTCCGGTGAACCATCCAGCCTGCTTGCCAGTGTCTTTGCCTCAAAAAAATATTCACGGTTCTTCCAGTTATGGATAAAATCGAGTCCACCGCTTATGGCAGAAGAAGGAAGAAGTTCCCTGCTGATGGAATCCTGGGATATCCTGCTTACATGGCTGAACACACCTCCTAATATCGTGCCTCCATCCCTGAATTCCCTTTTAATCCGTGATGCCATATAATTGCTCATGGGGGCGACCTGTATATTTTTTTCGAGGCTATACTCGTTTGTAACCTTGCCATATTCACGGGCTGTAAAGCCGTTTATAACACCGACTGATAATCCCTTTTTGCTTTTACCTGTAAATTTTGCAGAACCGAGAATCGTATTACTGGAGGGGATCTCTGAGATCTCCTTGTCCTGCCAGGTATCCGGAAAGAAGGGGGCACTGCCAATCCTCCTTGAATAGTACGGGATGTCCCCGTCTATCTCAAAATCGAACACATCGGTCCCCTCGAGGAAAAAAGGCCGCCTCTCTTCAAAGAATACCTCAAAGGCGGTCAGGTTTAATACTGAAGGGTCCGCTTCAACCTGCCCGAAATCAGGATTAATGGTAAGGTCAAGGGTATAATCACTGCTGATCCCCACCTTCGCATCGATACCAGCGGTGAAGTCCGGGGATTCAAAGCCTCCGTTATCGCCCTGACTGGCCAGTGAACCCAGCGCATACGGAAGGAACTCTACCTGGCGGTAATCCCTCAAGCCACTCAGTCCCTTTAGCTCCCCGAAAAGGTAAACCATGGCCGGGGCTTCGAGGGGGATCAACTGCCACTGGTCTTCTTCAAACCTCCTGGATATCCACCTCCAGACGTGCATGCCCCAGACATGTTCTTCCCGGTTTGCATACCTTATCTGGCTGAAAGGAATTCTCATTTCGGCGACCCAGGATGAATCATTCCTCGAAGTGGCCCCGTCCCAGACGGCATTCCAGTTAAAATCCCATTGATAATCGCCAAGGTGTTTCACGTCCAATTTCTGCCCTGCTGCAGTCAGATCGAATTCAAATGCGGTCCTCTTATCAAAATAACTGTCCACCGCGATTCCCGCCATGTCGCCTCCGTATTCATCACGCCTGTTGAAGATGTTCCTTATCTTTTCCGGTTCTTTATCGTGGCAGATGATGGCAACGAAAAGGCTGGACCTGTCATACAAAACTTTAAGGTATGTGACTTCACTACCTGCCGTGCCTCCGAAAGGCTGTTGCTGGGTGAAATCCGAATGCCACTCCCCGAGATGCCAGATCTCATCATCCAGCAAACCGTCGATCTCAGGCAGCGGGGAATCCCCGATATTTACGGTATGGTAAACACGTTTATTCTGAAGAAGAGAATCAATAAGCTGGGCAGAAGAATCCTGCAGCATTAACAAAATACCCAGGATTGAAAATACGATTGTTCTGGATACAGGTTTAATTTCCTTCATAAGATCAGTACCGTTGGATAAGGACTCTGGCGACTTCCCCCTCCGGAGTTTTAAGCAGATATATCCCGGCAGGCAGGTGTCCCACTTGCATTTTACCGGCATTCCTGCATTCATCAACAAATCTGCCTGATATATCGTACAGGCGTACCGAAACAGTACGGTTGAAATGGATCTCCCCCCCTGTTACAGGGTTGGGAAAAACCCTAAGGCGTGTATCGGTCCCGGGCGGTGCATAGGCAGATACAGACAGATTGCTGTATCCCGGCGTGGAACTTGCGAAAATGGACCAGTCCGTTCCCCCGTCCGTGATCCTGCCATAGGACAGGTCATCCTGCTGCATTCCGAAAGTAAGGTGATCGATGATGACAGAATTTCTTTGGGGGGATTCAAAGATGCCAATTTCCTCACCGGATCTCCGTAAACGGAAATTGGTGTGAAACGGACCCTGGCTGTTCTGCCCGTCTGTCCATATCAGGATGAAAGCCGCAGGATCCAGAACGAAATCCGGAAGCTTCCAGCGCGCAGGATTCTGCCGGTCGTCTGAAAGGTATTTATCCCCCAGCCAGACTGGATTGGCATCCCGGTTGTAAATCTCCATCCAGTCATCGTACTCACCGTATTCGTCCATCCTGGCCATGACATTCCCGGCCATGAATTCATTGATGACAAGGTCGGGGGAAACAGATTCAAAAACCAGGATTTCAATGCCCTGGCATGGCTCCGTGGTACTGCCTGCCGTGGATGTTGCCCTGACCTGGAAGGATATGGTACCGGCTGAGCCAAAAGGATCCAGGGAAGCGGTATAGATCTGGTCTCCGGCAATTGGATCGGCTCCCAGTCCGTCATCCTTCATGGTCAGGGTTTCCGGGGGACCATCATTCAGGGAATATATCACTTCCGAGCTGAACCCGGGATCATCGTCAAGCATGAATGCAGAAATGACGGGGGGCTCGCCAAGCCTGGGATGGCTGGATTCAATATACTTGATTACAGGAAGGATATTATTCTGCTCCAGGCCATTACTGGCCGACTCGGTTCTGGCCCTTATAAATGGCTTTAGTCCGTATTTCACATGTCCCCAGAGCGCTTCATCGTAGGAACTGTGAAAATTCTCTGGCGTGTACCCGTAGCTAAGCGGGTAATAAGGATCCGCCTCAATGGAGGGGGAGATCATTGCATGGATGTTATCAATGACAGGGAAGAATACTGCCGGGTCCATAATCCCGCTTATCAGCTCGCCGATATAGTAGGAATACTGATCGCGGTATTTCTGTATACCCATGATCCGCTCGTAAAGCGGCCTGTATTCGTCAGGATTTGACCAATCATAAATATCACGAATACCCCAGTCGATATTGAACCAGTCTATGCCCATGGTGTTATCCAGGTCATATGGGATAAATTCAAATTTTCCGGTAGCCGTGTTATGATATAGGTAGTAATTGTTTTTTAAAAATGAATAATTATCCCAGTTTCCGGTGGCTACATTAAAAGCCATCACTTTCAGGTAATCATCCACATTGAATATTTTTTCAATCTCGCAGGGGAATTCATGGTCCGGCGTATTGTTCAGAACACGGATAAAATCCGAAAGATCGCTGTAATCATCCTTCTCCGTATTGGTTCGCAGGTCATATGTTCTCCTGCTCTCCGTTTCGAACTTGTAATCATCAGGATTATCACTGATGTAGACCAGGTCCGCAGGCCAGAGGCATTTATACAGGTTCCCGTCACGGTTCCCGAACCGGGTAAATGCAAATTCCTCGTCGATATGCTCAACATTGATATAAAGGCCGAAGCAGCTGTTATTAATATAGAGTTCCACATGGTTTGCACGGGAAGCAGGGACATCCATATTGCGAAGGATATCCCAGCAGAGCTTGGAACGGATCACAGAAGGATCATTATGCTCACCATTGATATTCATCTTCTCGAGCCCGTAAAATTTCCGGCCTGGCCGGAATGTATTAAAAGAGATTTTAAATGACTTTTTAGGGGAACCCCTGGATGTATTCCCCCTCAGCCGGAATCCGACCTCTTCGACGGTATCTGTGAGATGTCCGGTATTAAAAATAAACGTGGCAGGGTACTCATGATAACTATGTACATCATCGAATATCGCCTGCAGAGAATCCGGGTGCAGGAAGATGTCTACCCTGGGGATGATCGTGTCGGTAAAGACCGGGTCTTCACTGGGGAATGAGGGCTGTGTGTGACCCTTTATTCCGGACAGTGATAGCAGGAACAGGAATATCAACGGAATGTTTTTCATCAATCTGAACCGGAGGAATGATCCGGCTGGCAATATAGGATAATTTTCATTGTTTTACCTAACTTTACAACAGCCCGTGAAATTGCATTCAGAACTATGAATACGTTTGATAATCTGAAAATATTTTTCGAGAGGATTAAGTCAGCCGGGATCTGGCAAAGGCTGTTCGGCTGGAAATCGATCAAATCACTGAGTTATGATGCCTACGGTGAATTCCAGGGGATTTCTAAACGAATGGATGATCTGAACCGGCAGATTGAAGAACAGAAGGCAGGCATTGATGAACTCAGGAAAAACAATGAAATACAGGGGAACCGGCTTGAGGATTCAGGGCTGAGCATAAACAAACTGGAAGAGAAGATCCGTTTCATGGAGCTAGACCAGCAGAGGTTGAATAAGGAGAAAACAGAGCTCAGCAACAGAATTGCCAGGTACGAGCAATCCGAAGAAACGAGAAAGTCCACCTATGAAAAAAATGTCACGGCAGTAAACACTATACGGACAGGCCTGGAGAATGAACGCCAGCAGCTGAAGGAAAAACAAATAAGGGAAAAAGAAGAAGAGTTTGAAACGATGAAGCAGACCTGGAAGGATCATGAGGGACAGGTGGAATCCCTTATCAGGTCAATCTGCAGCAGGAATATAATCGAGTACATGGAGGAAGTCCCGTTCCGGGGGAAGCCCGACAATACCATAAGGATCGTCGGTGAATTTGTGATATTCGATGCGAAGAGTCCCGCTTCCGACAATCTTGACAACTTCCCTGCCTACCTGAAGGCACAGACGGAACAGCTGAAGAAATACATCAGGTATGAAAATGTAAAGAAGGATATATTCCTTGTCATACCATCCAATACTGTAGAAGTCATTGACCAGTATGTTTACAACATGGGTGACTATAACGTGTTTATCATAACCCTGGATTCGCTGGAACCTATTATTCTGTCGCTGAAAAAGATCGAAGAATATGAATTTGCCGAACAGCTTTCACCCGAGGAAAGGGATAATATCTGCAGGATCATAGGGAGGTTTGCCCATACCACAAAAAGAAGGATACAGATCGACTGGTTCTTCAACTACCAGTTCCTTGAGTTGCTTACCAAGGTCAAGTCTGACCTTCCGAAGGACATATACGATGTGGTCACAGAATTTGAAAAGGCCGAAAAACTGAATCCCCCGCAGGAAAAACGGGCCAAACAGATCCTTACAGAAGATCTTATCGAGGAAAGTGAAAAGCTCGGGATCGAAGCCAGGGCCCGGCTGGATACACCGGACGGGGAACCGGGATAAAAAAACGCCCCCCGGCGCATTGCCAGGGGGGCGGATTGCTAAGGGGGCGGATTGCCAGAAGGCAGGTCCCCGGTAGGGCGAAATCCCCAAGCCCGTCATCCATTTTATTTTCCGGCTCTCATATCGATCAGGGTTCCGGCTGTTTTAACCAGTTTGAGGAATTCTCCCCGGTAGCCTTCAGGATCGTCACCCCGGCTTTTCTGAGCGAGTGATATTACATTCTCAATATTTGCTTTTCCCTTGAATTCAGAGTCGCGGAGTATCATTCCGAATTCGGCCACAGCAGCTGAGAACATGAATGATGAAGAGATGGCATTCTTACCCAGCACCTCTCCTCTGACTGCTTTTTCAAACTTAGTGCTGACTGATCCGTCGGGCTGTTTGTAGCGAAGCTTTACGGTCAGAAGTTCTGCTTTGTGATCCGTTTTGGCCTTCTCCTGGTTAAGCTGGTATTTCAAAGGATCGATGCTGCCGATGCCTTCATCGGACCCGGCAGGGATCAGTTCGTAAAGAGCGGTTACATTATGCCCGGCGCCCATTTCCCCCGCGTCTTTTTTATCGTCGTTAAAATCCTCGTCGTTCAGGAGCCTGTTCTCGTAACCGATCAGTCGGTATGCCTTAACCCTCGCGGGATTGAATTCCAGCTGGAACTTAACATCCTTGGCGATGGTGAAAAGCGTTCCACCGAACTCACTGACCATTACCTTGCGTGCTTCCTGGATATTGTCGATATAGGCATAGTTCCCGTTCCCCTTGTCGGCAATGATCTCCATTTTATCATCCTTGTAATTGCCCATGCCGAATCCAAGGACAGTCATAAAGACGCCCATGTCGCGCTTTTTCTCCACGAGTCTTTCCATATCGGCATTGCTTGAAACACCAACATTGAAGTCCCCGTCGGTGGCAAGTATAATCCGGTTATTTCCTTCTTCGATATAGTTCTCCTCGGCTACCTTGTAGGCCAGCAGAAGTCCCTGTCCCCCGGCTGTCGAACCACCGGCAGAAAGACGGTTAATGGCGTCAAGGATCTTCTGTTTTTCTGAACCGGAAGTGGATTCCAGCACGAGACCCGCTGCCCCGGCGTAAACCACAATGGCTACCCTGTCTTCGGCGCGGAGCTCATTGACCAGCATATGGAAGGCATTTTTCAGCAGGGGAAGCTTGTTCGGAGAATTCATGGAACCCGAAACATCGAGCAGGAAAACCAGGTTGGAAGGCGGCAATTCCTCTTTGTCGATGCTTTTTCCTTTTAGTCCCACATGAAGCAGCTGGTGGTCC
>CBFDEE010000071.1:0-9621 GCA_965603745.1 uncultured Bacteroides sp.
AATCTGCCGACGGTTCCGGCTGGGTGAAGTATAGGAAATCACCCCAATCTGCCGGATACCCGGGAGGGTCAGGTGGCTGGTTTACGATGCTGTCGAGAAAGAAGTAGGTGTGTGTGATAACATCACTTATGCCTCCCGCTGCACTTACGGTTAATACACTCAGCGGCGTGGTGGTTTGAATGCTGATTGGCGAGGTATAGAGGGTGCCCTTGGTTTTTGATGGCCTGGTTCCATCCGTGCTGTAGTATATCTCAAGCGCCGGGTCCGAAACCGTCAGTTCTACATCAAATGCCTCGCTGTAAAAACCGCGATTTTTACTGAAGACAGGGGCTAATACCATATCCCCCAGCAGGTTCTCACTACCGGGGGTCGGATCTGCAAGATAAGTCAACTGGTTTAAATACATTCCGTAGGATATATCCGCACGCTGGGCAGGAAATACCGGGCCGTAGGAATGTGAGATGCTCACACCGTCCGGTTCGACCACTGCAAGGTATTCTCCGGAGCCCGATATCCTGAAATTGGTATGCAGGTTCTGGGCAGGATTCATTCTGTTCTTGCCAGAGGCAAATACCAGAAGGTATGCCCCGGGATCAAGGCTGATCTCCGGGAACATCCATTTATTGAGGGAGCCGGGATTGTCCGTCAGGTACCATCCGGCCAGGTTTACGACTGATGTACCGGGATTATGCAGTTCGATCCAGTCCGGGAAATCACCGTCTTCATCTATGATGGTGTTATCGTTGATGGCCATGAATTCGGTGATCAGGATCTTGCCGCTTCCGGAACCCTGGGCCATGGCAGGTTCTGGCATTAAACTCAGTAACAAAAGTGCGATTGTCAGTGCAATGTATCTTATCATCATTAATACTTTTTAAAGCTTAAAAACCATTCATACAACGCAGGATTCTTATACGCAGTATCATGGGTTGCTCCATGACCCAGATCAGGGTACCTGGTGTACTTTACCACGGGGTTGACATCTTTCAGCAATTCGTACATAATATCCGATTCCTGGATCGGATGAACCTTATCCCCCGCCCCATGAAAGATCCACACCGGGAGAGATCCAATTTTATCTATGTTCTTCCTGATACTCTTAATCTTGCTGCTCTGGCCGCACACAGGCGCTATGGCTGTGAAAATTTCAGGATGTTGCTGTGATATATACCAGGTACCTTCACCACCAAGGCTCAGCCCTGTAAGGTAGATCCGGCTTGTGTCAACCCGGTAATTATGCAATATCTCCCTGTAAGTACAGGGAAACCAGTTATCTGTTGACCAGTCCTTGTATAAGGGGCATTGTGGTGATATCACTATGAAATTGAAATCTTTGCCTTCTTCGATTAATTTAGGTATTCCGTATTTCTTGATCTTTTCAGGATCATTTCCTCGCAGGGATGCACCGTGCAGGAAGATGATCAGTGGCCAGGCTCCTGATTCATCATTATGATATTCCGGGGGGAGATAGGATAAATAGTCATAACAAACCGGGTTTTTAGGACTGTCTTGCATACATGAGCTTGTGATAACAAGGATAAGGGAAAATACGAACGGTAAAATAGAGTTCATTGTCTTTAAGTGTAATACATGCTTCCTGAATGGAACATGAATATTCATCCTTAAATATAATTTGTGAATCTATCTATTAAAATCTATATTCGCAATAAAACGTTTGCATTATCTACAGGTTTGCAAGTTTATAACGAATTTAAATATAAGATAATATAGAATGTAAACGTTTTCATTATTCTGCTGTTTTTCTTTTTTCGGATCAAAGGATTTTCTAACTATTTGATAGTAACCATGAAAGGATTTTTTATCAGTGTATGCCTGGCTGCCTTGCTCGTTGTTTTACCTGGCTGTCAGGGAGGCCGGGAGCTTATCCTCATTTCGACCAATGACGATGAAAAAACAGCATTCGGACTGGAATGGCTGGCAAAACAACTGCAGAATTCAGGATACCGGGTGATCATAGGGGATGCAGCTGAAAAGCCGGATCAAGGTACCCGGATCCTGGTCGGCCTGAAGACTGACAGCCTGGTTCAACTGCGCTACAAGGAATCCGGGATTGCCCCGTCGGCCGGGGGAAAGGAATCATACGAGATTAATGCCGCTGATAATGAGTTTCTAATTGCAGGGGACGATCACTCCGGCACCCTGTATGGATGCATTGAACTTGCTGAAACCGTAGTTCGGGATGGACGGCTTCCTGCATCCCTTTCCATTTCAGACAGTCCTCAGATGGTGATGCGGGGAACCTGTGTCGGTTTGCAGAAGACTCGCTACCTGCCGGGAAGGAATGTGTATGAATACCCCTACACACCTGAGAATTTCCCATGGTTTTATGACAGGGAACTGTGGATCGAGTACCTGGACCTGCTGGTAGCCAACCGTTACAACGCACTTTTTCTCTGGAACGGCCATCCTTTTGCTTCCCTGGTCAGGCTTGAGGACTACCCATATGCTGTCGAAGTGGACGATGAGACATTCCGCAAAAACGAAGAGATGTTTGCCTTCCTTACGGCAGAGGCCGGCAAGCGTGGAATTACCGTGATCCAGATGTTCTATAATATTATACTGTCCAAGCCCTTTGCCGAGGAACACGGGTTGAGGACACAGGACCGTTCGCGGCCGATCACACCACTGATCGCGGATTATACGCGTAAATCAATAGCTGCTTTTATCGAGAAGTATCCTAACGTGGGACTCCTGGTAGCCCTTGGGGAGGCCATGAATACGTACGAGGACGATATTGAATGGTTTACGGAAACCATCATTCCGGGGGTCAGGGACGGGCTTGCCGCACTGGGCAGGACTGACGAACCGCCAATCATCCTGAGGGGACACGATACAGACCCGAAAAGGGTGATGGAAGCAGCCCTGCCCATTTACAGCAACCTGTATACCACACACAAGTATAACGGGGAATCGCTTACAACTTATGAGCCGAGGGATTCATGGGCCAGCATACACCAGTCGCTCAGTGCCCTTGGCTCCGTCCATATCTCCAATGTCCATATCCTGGCCAACCTGGAACCTTTCCGGTACGGATCCCCGGCTTTCATCCAGAAGAGTATCAATGCCATGCATGACATCCAGGGTGCAAACGGACTGCACCTGTATCCCCAGTCATCGTACTGGGACTGGCCATATACGGCTGACAAAACCGAAGAGCGTTTGTTGCAGGTCAGGAAGGACTGGGTCTGGTACCGGGCCTGGGGCAGGTATGCCTGGGGACGGGACAGGCAGGCCGGTGAAGAATCTGCCTTCTGGGCTGATGAGTTTGAGAGGTTCTACGGATGCAAGGACTGCGGGGAACGGATACTGGAAGCCTACGACCAGACCGGGGAGATTGCACCCAAACTCCTGAGGCGATTCGGTATCTCAGACGGGAACAGGCAAACCCTTCTACTTGGCATGTTCATGAGCCAGCTGGTCAACCCTTATAAGTGGAGAGTTTATGAAAGTTTCCTGAAGTCTAACGGTCCCCGGGGAGAGATCCTGATCGAATATGTGGAGAAGGAATGGTCGGGCATGGCCCATGAAGGAGAAACACCACCGCAGATCATCCGGGAGGTGGTTGAACACGCTGAACGGGCTGTTGATGCCATTGAATCAGCCAGGCCGTCCGTACGGAAGAACAGGGAGGAGTTCGATCGCCTGGCAAACGATGTTCATTGCTACAGGGATATCGCAATCTTCTTCTCGGAAAAGGTCGAGGCTGCAATGAAGGTTCTCCGCTACAAGTACTCCCACGACATCGCCGACCTTGAGGCAGCCATGCCTCACCTGGAGGCAAGTGTGAAAGCCTACCGTGAACTGGTCGCGCATACAAGTTCAAGTTACCTGTACGCGAACAGTATGCAGACGGCGCAGAGGAGAGTACCAATTTCCGGGAGGGACGGGAAAAACAAAACATGGGAGGAACTGCTGGTCCATTATGAAGAGGAACTTGATAATTTCGGGCGGAATGTCGAAATGCTGAAGTCGGCCGGTGCTGGATCAATCTCCCGGGACTATCCCGTACTACGACCTGCCGGGGTGGAATTACTCGATAAAGATCTTGAATTTTATCCGCTGTCCGCAGGGGAAAAGATCTATTCCGACAGGGAATATACCATAGACAGCCTGGCCGCTGAATTACGAGGCATGTCAGGTATCCGGCTTTCTTCTGAACAACAGAGGCAGGAAGGTACCAGGATCCGGTTCAGGAATGAAGTCCCCGTTAAAGTCCTGGTCGGATATTTCAACGGTCATTCTTACAGCATACTGGATCCGCCCTCCCTTGAAACGGATGCTTCTGCGAACGACAGGGGACAGGCGGATATACGGATAGCCAATGCCCTGCGGGTCCCGGGACTGTACCCGGTCAATATCAACACCTGGTATTTTGAACCGGGAGAAAATACCCTGGTACTGGGCAGGGGGATTGCACTGGTGCTTGGATTTATGGATGGCAGCCAGGAAATCCCGACCCATGATGCAGGTATATCGTTTTCAGGCGAGGGGGAATTGCCGGTGGACTGGTTGTTTTATTAAGTTTGACCTATTTGAAAATGCGTAAGATAAAAATCAGGCCAGTATCCGTCATATGGACAATGATTGCAGGTATTCTTGTTATTACAGCCTGTTCCGGACCAGGTGAATTCAGATCGGAGAAGATACTGGAGAATGAGTGGTCGACCCTCCTGTGCGACAGCCACCAGCTTGATTATTCTGATTTTGAGCAGCTTTATGCAGATCCGGGAATATGGCAGAAAGTGCACGTGCCGCATAACTGGGACGACTACGGGGGGTACCGGCGACTTGTCCACGGGAACCTGCACGGTTATGCCTGGTATTACCGGAATTTCACTGCCGGCCACGGGCTGAAAGGAAAACAGGTTTTCCTCTGGTTCGAAGGGATTTCTTCCTATGCCACGGTCTGGGTGAACGGACAGCAGGTGGGAGAACATGCCGGAGGAAGGACGTCCTTTACACTTGATATTACGGATGCCTTAAAAACAGGGGAAGAGAATCTCCTGGTGATCCGGGCCGATCACCCTGCAGGCATAAGTGATCTTCCCTGGGTATGCGGCGGATGCAGTCCCGAGTGGGGCTTCTCCGAAGGCAGCCAGCCGTTCGGGATATTCCGGCCGGTCCGCCTGGTGGCAACCAATCCCGTCCGGATCGAGCCTTTCGGCGTGCACATCTGGAACGACGATAACATCTCGGCTGAGAAAGCCGGGATCCGTATCCGGACAGAAGTAAAAAACCACTGGAATGTAGATGAACAGGCAGGGGAGAACGAACACAGTTTCACACTGGTTAACAGGCTTCTGGACAAAGATGAAAATCAGATAACCGCGGTATCCACTGAATTTACACTTGAGCCGGACCAGGCACTGGTCATTGAGCAGAAGGTGGACAGTATCATGAACCCGGAGTTATGGTCTCCAGGAAATCCATACCTGTACAGGCTGGTTACAGAAATCCAGCAGAAGGGGAAGGCCCTGGACAGGGAAACAACTCTTTTCGGTATCCGGTGGATTAAATGGGACATCGACGGGGAAGATGCAAGCGGGCGCTTTTTCCTTAACGGGAAGCCTGTATTCATAAACGGTACGGCGGAATACGAACACCTGCTCGGCGGAAGCCATGCCTTTTCCGACGTGCAGATCAGGGCAAGGGTAGAACAGTTCCGGGCGGCCGGTTTCAATGCTTTCCGGGATGCCCACCAGCCGCATAACCTGGGATACCATCCTAACTGGGACAGCCTTGGAATTCTTTGGTGGCCGCAGATGGCCGCACATATCTGGTTCGATACACCCGAATTCAGGGATAATTTTAAAAGCCTGATCGGGGAATGGGTCAGGGAACGGCGGAATAGTCCCTCAATAATTCTCTGGGGACTCGAAAACGAAAGCACCCTGCCTGAGGATTTTGCCAGGGAATGCACCGAACTGATCCGACAGCTTGATCCCACGACATCATCCCAGCGCAAGGTGACAACATGTAACGGGGGGGTGGGAACGGACTGGAACGTGGTCCAGAACTGGTCCGGAACCTACGGCGGGGATCCGTGGGCATACGACAGGGACATTTCACGGCAGAACCTCAACGGGGAGTACGGTGCATGGAGGAGCCTGGGGCTTCATACCGAAGGGCCCTTCATACCGGGTGGTCCCCACAGCGAAGACCGCATGTGCCTTCTTATGGAGTCAAAGATAAGGCTTGCAGAGTCCGTGAAGGACAGCTGCAGCGGGCAGTTCCAGTGGCCTTTTATCTCACACGATAATCCGGGCCGCCGCCAGAGCGGGGAAGGACTGCGTGACCTGGACAGGCTGGGACCGGTGAACTACAAGGGACTATTTACAATCTGGGGGGAGCCCACGGATGTTTACTACATGTACAGGGCGAACTACACTTCTTCCATCACGGATCCCATGCTGTATATCGTATCCCATACCTGGCCGGACCGGTGGCCCCGGCCGGGGATAAAGGACGGCATACGGATCTTTTCAAACTGCGATTCCGTCGAGCTGTTCAACGATTTCCGCGCTGCATCCCTGGGTGTAAGGACCCGCAACGGGATTGGCACACATTTCATCTGGAACGGTGCCAATATCCGGTACAATGTCCTTTACGCAGTCGGATATGTCGGTGGCAGGGAAGCAGCACAAGATTATGTGGTTCTGCACCACCTGCCGGAGGCTCCCTCACTGTCAGGATGGCCGGAATCCTGGCATTTCAGTCCCCGGTCCACTCCACCCCCCAGCCTGTCAGGTTCAGGAACGAAACCTTCCCGATCCGGACGGAACTATCTGTACAGGGTGAACTGTGGCGGGCCTGCATACACAGACTCAAAAGGAAATTTATGGTCCGCCGACGTCCGCAAGGATACGGACGATAGCTGGGGCTCCCTGTCATGGACGGACGATTACGAGGGACTCCCGCCTTTTTACGGCAGCCAGAGGCGGACATACGACCCCATCCGTGGCAGTAACGACTGGCCTCTCCTGCAGCATTTCCGATACGGGAGGCATAAACTTGCTTATGAATTCCCCGTTCCTGCAGGGGAGTATGATATAGAACTGTTATTCATCGAACCCTGGTACGGAACCGGCGGGGGATTCGATTGCAGGGGATGGAGGGTGTTCGATGTTGCGGTAAACGGAGAACTCATGCTGGAGGACCTGGACATCTGGAAGGAGGCAGGCCATGACAGCCTTTTATGGAAATCAATCAGGGTCCGGGCTACAGACGGGCAGATCAGGATTACCTTTCCACGCGTTTCTTCAGGGCAGGCCATCATCTCGGCCATCGCCATTTCTGCCTGTGATGCCAACCCGGAGCCGGCACCACCGGGCGGGCGCCTGATCTTCGGACTACAGCCAGCAGTTGACAGTGGCCAATGGTCCCTCCGGTCCTGGCTGGACACGGGCATGGAACCCTACTCGGATGACAATGCTGCCTTCAGTCACCTGTCAGCGGAACATTACGGAGCGGAATGGATAAAGACTCCCTCCGTAGCGAGGTCCGGAGGACCCCCGGTCCGATTTACCGTGACCAGGGATGCTACTGTCCTGATAGGAGTAGACCGCAAAATGAAATCACTGCCCGCCTGGCTCAGGGATTATGAAGCCACCGGTGCGGAGATCCGGAATACATTCCGTGAGGGCTGCACCATGAAGGTATATCGCAGATTTTACCCTGCCGGAACGGAAGTTGAGCTAGGACCCAATCCTGAGGGAGCAGGCGGAGCCCTGCCCATGTATTCGATTGCCGTAACAGAACATACAAACCTGGTTGACGCCATTGACCTCAGGCCTGTAACGAGGTACCAGGCCGAAGACAGCGAATTCAGTGGAGGAGCGAAATCTGGCAGGATCACGGACAGGAATGCGGCCAGACTAACCGGGAACGGGGATGGTATAGAGTGGGAATTCAGGGTGGGACTGGCTTCCAGGTATGCTCTTGAATTCAGGTACATGAACATGAGTGGGAGGGATGTAGCGGTGAATATGAAGATCCTCGGAGCCGGCGGACTTGAATACTGGAAAGGGGATATGATTTTGTCTGGTGCCAGGGCCAGGTGGCAGAGCCTGAGAACGGATACCGGCACAATGATCAATGCAGGAGCCTACCGGATAATAGTGACGCTGAATGAAGATGCAGAGATTTATTTTGACTGGCTCCAAATTCAATGAATAACAGGGAATGAAATCCCATAATACTTAAATTAGTCACTATGATTAAATACACTGCCATCCTGCTCGGAATCGTGCTGATTTCTGCAGCCTGCCAGCCGGGAGGTAAAAGATCTGCAAAAAGTCTCCCGGAAACCGTACCCCCGGAAACAATGCAGGTCATCTACGAAGAGATTAAAACTCCCTTTAAGTTCGGGCTGATCATGGTTACCCCGGATCCCTCCAGGAAAATGGACTGTCCCAGCGTCTTCCGCAAGGACGGGCTCTGGTATATGACCTACCTGGTTTACGACGGACGGGGATATGAAACCTGGCTTGCAGTAAGTAAAGACCTGATCCGGTGGGACCAGGTAGGCACAATCATGTCATTCTCGGACAGCACGGACTGGGATGATGACCAGAAAGCCGGCTATATCGCCCTCCAGGAGACGGAATGGGAAGGGGATTACCGCTGGCAGGAATACGATGGCAGGTACTGGATGTCGTACTTCGGGGGAAGCTCGAAAGGATATGAAGCAGGAATTCTCTCCATCGGAATTGCTTACTCGGAGGAGGATCCTACGAAAGGCAACGAATGGGAAAGGCTTGGCAGTCCCGTGCTAACACCAAAAGATGAGGACGTGCGCTGGTGGGAGAATTCCACCATGTACAAAAGCAGCGTGATATGGGACAGGGAGAAGAATACAGGACACCCTTTTGTCATGTATTATAATGCCCGCGGTGACAGCCTGCAGCCACACCGTGGCGCCGAGCGCATTGGCATGGCAGTATCGGATGACATGGTCAACTGGAAACGCTTCCGGGAAGATCCGGTAGTCAATCACCACCGTGGCATATCGGGAGATGCGGTGATACAGAAGATCGGCGATGTTTACGTAATGTTCTATTTCGGTGCATTCTGGGAGGGAACCTCCGGTGCATTCAACCGTTTTGCCTGCTCCTATGACCTTATGAACTGGACGGACTGGGACGGTCCTGACCTGATCGCGCCCAGTGAACCCTACGATGAAGTGTTTGCACATAAATCATCCGTGGTCAAGTACGATGGCATCGTTTATCATTTCTACTGTGCGGTGAATAAGCAGCACGATCGCGGGATTGCGCTTGCGACCTCGGCAGATCTTGGAAAAAGTGATATGGAATTTAATTAAGGGATAAAATGAAGAACCTGAGCGCATTGTTTATACTGGCAGTCCTGATGGGATGCAGCAGGCAGGAAGACTTACCGCGGGAATCCATCTTATTTACCAGGGGATGGAAGTTTCAACTGGGAGATGTTCCGGATGCTGAGCAGCGGGATTTTAATGATGCCGGCTGGAGGGTACTTGACCTTCCGCATGACTGGAGCATTGAAGGGGAATTCAGCGAGGATAATCCCTGCGGGAATGCAGGCGGCGCCCTGCCAACCGGTATCGGCTGGTACAGGAAA
>CBFDEE010000072.1:0-9533 GCA_965603745.1 uncultured Bacteroides sp.
TGATTGCAAATGCACACATACAGCATGGATTCATTTTATATGAATTCGATGAGAACGATGAAGCCCTGAAATCCTTTGAATCGGCTTACACTGTAAGCGAAGAAGCCGGTTATCCGGAAGGCATGGCGATGGCATTGCTGAGGATGGGACGTGTCTATGTTTATACCGGTGATCCGGAAACGGCCGAAGACCACTACCTGCAGGCAAGGGAAATCGCCGAAAAGAACAAGATCCCTGCACATGAGGCCAGGGCACTGTACTTTCTTGGAGATCTTAACAAGAGAACTGCTGATTATTCCGAGGCGCTGGATTATTACGAGCAGGCACGAATGATCGCCATGGAGGTGAACGAACTCGAGATGATGGCTGATATCCTGAATGACGAGGGAATCATTATGTACCTACAGGGTGAATTCACACAGGCTATCACTAAATACGAAAAAGCCATCGATTATTACAACCGGATCGGTGCCAGGTTTGATGCCGCCATGATGTCCCTGAGGATTGGAAATGCATACCTTGAAAGGGCCGAATACGATGTTTCCCTGACCTACCTGCAGCAGGCCCTGACCATCTTTGAAGAATTCAATTCATTAACAGGGATCATCGCCGTTACCAACAGCATGGGTGTTATCTACTTTCAGCAGGAACAGTATGACAGGGCCCTGGAGATGTATTTCAGCGGGCTTGAAAAAAGCCGTGAAGCGGGTGTACATATAGAGATTGCCCGGAGCCTGCTCAACATCGGCAATGTGTACAACCACCTGGCAGCGGATTCCCTCAAGTCTCTTTTCGGGGAGAATTTCCAGGATTCTATCAAGATCGAGAGCACTAATAAATACCTCAGGCTCTTTGATGAAGCCCTGCAGTATTATAATGAATCACTGGAGGTATGGGAGGAACTGGGGGCCATTTCAGGCATCGTGAAGTGCATGTCAAACCTCGGGATCATCTATGTCAATTCAGGTAAACCAGCCATGGCCCTGGAACCTCTTGAAAGAGCCCTGGAACTGAATGAACAGCAACTTCATGACAGGGCCATCCAGGCCAATATTTATCTCTGGCTGGGACAGGTATACTTGGCCTTCGACAATTACAACACGGCTCTGGAATACCTTAATGAATCGGTAAACCTGGCCCATGAAACAGACACCAAACAGGAAGTGCTGTATGGCTACCGCATATTGTCGGAAGTACACCAGAAAAGGAGCGATTATGTCCAGGCCCTGGAATACTACAAACTGTATTTTGCAATGCACGATACACTTAACCAGGAGGACCGCCGCCAGGCCATAACCGATATGCAGGTGAAATATGAGACCGAGGCCACCGAAAAGGAAAATGCCCTCCTGATGGCTGAATCTGAGTTGCAGGAAACAAGAATTTCACGGACCCGCACAGTTCTTGTTATCACGATTATCGCCATCGGGATATTCATCGTGATGATGCTACAGCTCATACGCCAGAACAACCTTAAGAAAAAGGCAAACCAGGAACTTGAGCTGAAGAATGACCTGATCACGGAACAAAAGAAAGAGATCACCGACAGCATCATGTATGCCAGCCGGATACAGAGCGCCATGCTGCCGCCCGGGGATTACCTGGACAAACTCATGCCCGAGCGTTTTATTATATACATGCCGCGGGACATTGTCTCCGGTGACTATTACTACATAACAGAGAAGGAAGGGAAAGTCATCTGTGTAGCGGCGGATTGTACCGGGCACGGGGTACCTGGAGCCTTCATGAGCCTGCTCGGGATCGCCTTCCTGAATGAGATCATCTCCAAACATGCCGAGATACATACCGATGAGATCCTGCAGGAACTCAGGTCACACGTTATTACCGCCCTTCACCAGACCGGGAAGGAAGGGGAAAGCCAGGACGGGATGGACCTGGCCATCTATATCCTGGACCCGGGGACAAAAAAAATAGAATTCTCCGGGGCGAACAACTCGCTGCTGATATTCCGGAACGGGGAAATGATTGAGGCCAAAGCCGACAAGATGCCCATCGGTATACACACCCGGTACAGGGATCCATTCACCAGGCATAACCTGGATCTTCAGAAGGGTGATATGGTATATACATTCTCGGACGGGTACCCGGACCAGTTCGGGGGACCCAACCAGAAAAAATTCATGATCAAGAAGTTTAAAAAAATGCTGCAGGATATTCATATGAAATCCATGACCGAGCAGAAAAAGATCATGGAAAAAACACTGAAGGACTGGATGGCCGATACGGCCCAGATAGACGACATTCTCGTTATCGGTATGAGGATTTAAGCCTCTACCTCATCCCAAACCACAGCTTAAACGGATTCACTTTTTCCCTGCTGACGATGAGTTCTTGCTCAAATTCCCTGTTTAAAAGGATCTTCAGCCGGCTGTTCGAATGGATGATCACGTCCCGGATGGCACTGATATTCAGATTATAACTACGATTGATCCTGAAGAACTTTTCCGGATCAAGGACCTCATCGAGTTCCTCCATTTTAAAATCAACAATGTATTCCCTGCCCTGGTCGGTGAGCACATAGACGACCCTTCCGTCGGCAAAGAACATAAGGATGTTCTCCACGGGAATGGACCGGATATGATCGCCTACCTTTATCATAAAGCGGTTCTTGTATGATTTCCGAAGATTCTCCAGCACCTTGGCAAGCTCCTCCATCTCAAGCCGCTGCTGCCCGTCCGCAAGGTTTTCCTTCAGGCTGGCCAGTTTGTTGAGGCTCCGGTTCAAATCCTCGAATGAAACCGGTTTCAGGAGGTAATCGATTGAGTTCACCTGGAAGGCCTCGAGCGCATATTCATTGTAGGCAGTAGTGAAGATCATCGGCTGGTTGATCCTGACCTTCTTGAATATCTCAAAACTCAGTCCGTCCGTCAGCCTTATATCCACGAATACCAGGTCCGCCAGTCCCGGATTCTCACTGAACCAGCGTACACTGCCTTCAACGGATTCAAGCACCTTAATAACTTCAGCATCCGGTTGATGCCTTTTCAGCAGCATTTCAAGCCTTTCGGCAGCAGGTTTCTCATCTTCAACAATAACGACTTTCACGAGTGTGGGTTTTAGTTTTTTATTTCAGGCAAGCGGGGTATTATCCACTCTGTCGATAATCCTTCTTCAGTATGGCTTATTCCCCGCCCGGTATAGTGCATATACGAACGGTTCATCCGGTCCATACTGACGGCCGGTGCCGGAACCAGCCTCGGCCGATGTTCATACTGTATCAGGATGTCCCCCTTCTCATCCCGGCACAGTCTCAGTACCAGGGGAAGATGCGGACTAAGGATCATTGTGTTTTCTGCATGGTAAATAATGCTCAGGAAAGTCTCTGGAATGAGCGCCTGTTTCTCCTCTGTTGTTTCATCTTCAAGGATTATCCTGTCCCCGGCCCCACTGTTCAGCAAATATACCAGTTCCCGGGCTGCTTTCATCTCATCCTCCACGTCAATGAATTCCTTCTGACGGCTGTCCAGCATATAGCGGTACTGGTCCGAAAGTGCCCTGATGTACCTGTCGGATTCCTGTATGTCCTTGTGCATAAGGCTCAGCAGGTTTTCAAGGCATTCCATCAGCAGGCCGGGATTCATTTCACTCTTGAAGCTTTCCAGTTCCAGTTCCAGGTGCTGTCCCTGGATTTCTTCCTTCTCCATTAACAGTTCGTGATATCGCCGTATGTTCAGCATGCTGAAGTAATACAGGTGGACCAGGAACTGGAACATCAGCATGAGGATGTTAATCGTGACCAGCTCGGTAGCAAAGTGATAGTATCCCAGGACCAGGATGAAATAGGCCAGGATGATTCCCGTACTTAATATGACAGTGCCTGACACCAGGATCAGTAAAAAAATGATCCTATGCAGCGGGCCGGTTGATTTCAGAGCATCCTGGCTCCGTTTCCTGCCGAGAAGGAAAACGGACCATTCGTGATTCAGGTATGTCAGGATCACGAGGAACAGGGCTTCCTGGCTGAAAAATGTATCGGACAGGTTTTCCAGGTTGCCGAATACCATCAGCATGGCCAGGTATAGAACCAGGCCTGCTATTGCCGGGAACAGTATCCTGAATGATACCCTGTTTATGTACCATCCGTTACTCATTACCGGGAATCAATGGTATGGATACGGTGAAATTTTCATCCTTGGTGATCCGGACGGGTTTATTGCAGACCATCCGGTAACGGTTCTTGATGTTCTGGAGCCCGATTCCAGGAGCGCCTGAACTGCCAGGCTTCCTGTACAGGTCCTTCCCGATCTTGATATGTCCGGTATCTCCTATGAAATTATTCCTGACCACCAGGTAATCATCCCTGGCACTGATCCGGATCCGCAGGGGATTCTCCTGAGACATATGGTTGTGCTTGATGGCATTTTCCATCAGCATCTGGATACTCAGGGGCGGCACCCTGAAGGAATCTGTTCCGCCAGGAAGGTCGATTTCCAGATGGAATGCTTCTTCAAACCTAACCTGCATCAGGTAACTGTAATTTTCAACCAGTTTCAGTTCATCGGCCAGGGAAATCAATGGGTACTCATAATTCTTCAGAACATTCTGGTAAACGCTGGCGAGATTCCGGATAAACTTTTCCGCCATTTGAATATCCCTGTAAATCAGGGATGAGATCGTATTCAGTGAATTAAAGAGGAAATGCGGTGATATCTGGCTCTTCAGGGACTCAAACCGGAGGTTAACTTGCTGGGTCTGCAGTTTCCTGGTTGACAGGCGCATATCCTGGAGATGGCTGAAGGAGTCAAGGTTGTGGTCGGTTACTGCATAGACTATTCCCGTGAACAGTGAGATTATCAGAACCTGGAGAATGATGCCCGGGTATATCTCATTCAATTCCCCCGCCATAAGGTCGCCCAGAAACAGGTATTTATAAAGGAATCCCCCTGCCAGGGTTAACAGGATAATAGCCATGACGGTCAGGGACCCGCTTAAAACAAATTGGATTGAGCGTCCCGATCTTTCCCTCAGGATTTCTCTGATGCGTGCCAGGGCTAGATGCAATACAAATCCTCCGAGGATGCATATCCCGGAGACGAACAGGAAAGATGGCCACTGCGTGGAGATCCCCTTCAGGGTTCCCTGCAGGCTGAACAGGGTATAGGCAAAATACAGGACCGCGTACAGGGTTGAAATGATTATAATCCGTATGGCGGCCCTGCCCTTCATACCCTAAAAATAGTATTTTGATGCAGGATTACATAATGGCCTCGATCGCTCTCCTGTACTCGCTGTCGGAACTGAGGGTTTTCGCGCTCTCCATATACAGGTCTTTCATTTCCTTACTGCCCTGCATTACACTGGGAGCAACGGCTCTCAGCACTGATCCTTTTTCACTGTTGGAGGAGATCTTTCTTGCGCTGTAAAGGATCCCCGTGATGGCATCTTTTTCAAGTCCGTCTACAGATGCCAGCTCCCTCAGTACCCTTCCATGTTCAGTAGAGCTGGAAAGACTGTTTGTACAGGCAAAGAATGCATCGAGTACGGGAGTTTCATAGATCATGTGGGGGACCGTAGCCCTGAGTACGGAGCTGACTTCCGTGTTTGAACTGATCCGTTTGGCAGTTTCAAAAAGGTTGATCATGGATGCCTGGTTCAGATCATGGTGATCAAGGGTATGCCTGAGCATCCGCCCGGATTCCGTAGAACTTGTTGTCGTCCGTATCACATTGAAATACGCTTCCCTTAATCCGGCATCATCGAGATTAATTTCGTGGATCGATCTGATAACAGAACTTTTTTCGGTATTGGAGCTCATTTTGCGGGTACTGTTGAGGAAGGCTATCATGGCTGCGCCCTCCAGCTTGTTTTTAGCAACCGCGTCACGAAGGACAGAACTTTTCTCCGTATTGCTGCTCATATGGTCGATGGCTGCAAAGTATGATTCCCATATCAGGGGCTGTGAAAAATCGAGCTCATCAATTGAGCGCATGACCCTTCCCGCCTCGGTATTGCTGCTCAATTTGGCCACCGATCTCAGCAGTGTTGCCTGGGCAGGTACCGAAAGCTCCTGGTTCTCTAACGTATGTCTGAGAACGGAGCCGGCCTCGGTATTGCTGCTCCTCCGGTTAATGCTCACAAAATACGCCTCCGTCAGTTCGGGATCGTTAAAATCAAGGGGATGGTCGATGTCCCTGTAGATCCTTCCCCTCTCTGAGCTTGAACTCAACCTGGAAATGGCACTGAAATAATCCGCAGCCACATCCGTATTGGCCAGAAAAACGTTATTATATCTACGGAAAAGCCTTCCACGCTCCGTATTGGAACTCATCTTTCCGGCTATCCCATAAGCCACTTCCGAAAGCTCCCTGTTTGTCAGTTTCTGTTCCTCCAGCAGGGCGGAATAATACATGCCCATAACGCTGTTACTCTTAATCAGCGAGATCTCATCCTGCACGGCGTCGAGTCCCCCGCGCGAATACAACCTGGCGGTCCGTCCCGAGGCATCGATACCGGATGACCTGATCACATCAAGCAGTATATCTTCCAGCCATTTGCGTCCCTCCGGCTCGAAAGGCACATCCTGGCGCCCCTCACGGAATTCGTAAGTCAGCCTGCCCTTTGAATCACTGTTAACAATCAGTTCACGGCTGTTTCCAAAGGTCCGGATTTCAATTTTCAGGTATCCACCGGGAGATATGCTTATTATGCTCCGGTCATTATCGCTGACACGGATATCTCCGTCGTATTTCACATCTATATAATTAAAGGGACTCGAAGAGCGGTAATGGTGTTTCCTGTTGACATAGTAAGTCTGGTATCCGCTGGCCGAGGAATCCTCCTGTGTCGCCGGCAGTATTGAACTGAGGTCAAAGCTTATACTGGATGCATCCGAAGTAAAGGCCGGCAGGAACATGGCCAGGGCTAGAACGAAGATTGCTTTCTTATTCATTATTCTGATTTTGAATGATTGACAGCTCAAAAATCAGAAGTTCCTTCCTTATATAAAAATTGATTGTAATGAACCGTTGAAAGCATGGAGTGAACCGGGGACATTGTTTGTTTCAAACAATGCCTTCAGTTCCGGAGTAAAGGCATTGGGTTGTTGGAATCTGAGGGGTTATCAGGGACTCAGATGCTTCCGGAGCTCGGCATGAAGGTCCTCGCCCCGAAGGTTCTTAGCAATGATCTTTCCTTCAGGATCGAGCAGCAGGTTACTGGGTATGGAACTTATCCCGTACAGGGAAATGGCTGAATTCGACCAGTAGTTCAGTTCGGAAACATGGGTCCACGTCAGCTTATCAACCTCAATTGCCTGCAGCCACCTGTCCCTCGAATTATCCAGGGATACTCCCAGGATATCGAATCCCTTATCATGGAATTCTTCGTAAACCGCCACAAAATTGGGATTCTCCCTCCGACACGGCCCGCACCAGGAGGCCCAGAAATCGAGCAGCAGATAAGTGCCACGGAATGCAGAAAGGCTGACAGGATTGCCCTCCGGGTCAGCCTGGGTAAAGTCAGGTGCCATTTTGCCCACGGCAACGGATTTCAGCACTTCGACCCTCCGCTTCATGTTTGCCACAAGGGTGGTGGGTTCCAGGGAAGGATCCAGCTTTGCCAGAAGTTCTTCGATCTCCTCAGCTTCCTTGCCGTAATGAATGGACTGAACAATATAGGGAGCAATATAGGAGGCAGGGTTCTCGTCCAGGTACTTTAGCTGCATTTCGGCAACCTGGCCATACACGGCATCCATTTGTTTTTCGAGTTCGGATGCTATCGCGGTATCTCCTTTCTGCCCGGCTTCCTTGTATTCCGAATAAAGTGCATTGAGTTTATTGTAAACATCATCTATCCCGGATTGAAATTCCGTGAATTCATCATGCACGGCTGATCCCGATACCCGGGGATTATATAATGAGTCCTCATGTACAGCCAGGCTTATATCCGAGTTTTCAAGAAAAAGCATGGCTTTTCCCTGCCTGCCGGAAATGCTGATGTAAAAAACATCGGGTATATTCACACTTCCGGTGAATTCAAATGTACCGTCCGTTGTCATTGTGGAATCAATAGATACGTATGCTTTATCGATTCTCTGTTGCAGGTATACGGTCTCGTTAGAAAGTCCTTCAATAGTACCATTCAGCTTAAAGGCTTCTTCTGAACTACAGGCAGAAAAAAGAAACATCCCTGTAAACAGGATCAAGATTTTTTTCATCATGTATGTTTTAATATTGGCGGCTAACATAGCAGAAATAGCGGGAGAAAAAAATGACCTTTATCAAAGTCCCGCATCATCATCAGAAAATTCGCCCCTGCGGTACATCTCCAGTATCTCCGTGGCGGCATGGAAAGAACTCTTTGAGCCTGAAAGAACCTCGTTTTCAAGGGACTGTAGTTTTTCCCGGATGCCTGGCCGGGCATAAAAATGGGACCTGAGTGATTCGTCGATGAATTCATACATCCAGTACCTGGCCTGCAGGCTCCGGTGCCGGCTGAAATATCCGTTCTCTCCTGTAAACCGTACATATTCCCTGACCGATCCCCATATCTCATCCAGTCCCCTTCCCTCCAGCGCCGAGCAGGTCATTACTTCCGGGGTCCATCCCGAATCCGAAGGGGGGAACAGGTGCAGGGCATTTTTGTAATCGCTTAGGGCATGACCCGCTTTATCAAGGTTGCTTCCATCGGCCTTGGTAATGGCGATCATATCCGCCATTTCCATGATCCCGCGCTTGATCCCCTGCAATTCATCACCGGCACCTGCAAGCATGAGCAGGAGAAAGAAATCGACCATGGAATGAACCGTCGTCTCAGACTGTCCGACTCCCACGGTCTCGATAAAAATAACGTCGAAACCACAGGCTTCGCAGAGAATAATTGTTTCCCGGGTTTTTCGGGCAACCCCTCCAAGGGATCCCCCGGAAGGGGAGGGACGTATAAACGCGTTCGGATCCGCTGAAAGATCTTCCATCCTGGTTTTATCTCCCATTATGCTTCCTCCTGAACGTTCGCTGGAAGGATCAATGGCCAGGACTGCCAGCCGGCTTCCGGAAGCTGTAATCCGGGTCCCCAGTGCTTCGATGAAACTGCTTTTACCCACTCCTGGTACTCCGGTTATTCCTATCCTTACCGATTTCCCCGAATGGGGCAGGCATGCCCGGATGATCTCGGCTGCAAGTTCCTGATGCACGGGTCGGGATGATTCAATAATGGTAATGGCCTGGCTCAGAAGAGTACGGTCCCCCGCCAGGATGCCCTCAATATAATCCCCCGCCTCCAGCTGGCGTTTCTTGTTTTTTTTAAGTTTTTCCAGCGCATCCGGATGGATGGCTGAGGGGGGCTCGACACCTTCCTTGACCTGCAGGGTTTTCTTATCCTTATTCTTGGGGTTCATTTCTCTGTACCGTGTTCCGGCGAAGTGAAATTACGAAAAAGAAAAGAATATGCGGTTCCCGGCGCCGGCAGGTGGTCTTCCCCGGTCATGGACATCAGGCAAATTCCCTGTCCAGTATCTCCCTGATCTGTTCTTTGGTCTGAATGCCTGAAGTCGCAGCTGCCACTTTTCCGTTCTT